>JAGXNQ010000126.1 GCA_019894955.1 Promethearchaeota archaeon
GAATTAAGGAAGTAACGAAGAAAACTATAAGCTTTTTTGAGAATTTTAAAATTATTGATGATGAAGTTAAATTTCGATTTCTCAATAATGTCCTGAGATTATCTTATGATACACTTAAATCGACTTTAGAAAAGGAAGAGGATTTTCACAAGATTCTGTTATTTTTATCATTGAATCACCCTTCCCAATACCCTCATTTTATTTCTGCGAATGAATTTGCAGCAAAATATGATATCGAACAAGTAATACTCGATTTTCACGTACATCAAATAATTGAAAAAAACATTTATCCTATAAAATTCTTTAAATTAGAGAATAATGCTGAGGAAATTTATTATCTACAGGTCAATGAGAAACTGGAACGAATGTTACATGCCGTTGTCGAAGAACATATTACTAAACTTACATTTTTAAATAAATTATATGAGGGAGATCCTAAGGAAAGGTATGCACTTTCATTGAAGAGCACTGTATCTGCAATACTTGAAGAAATTTGTATAAATCTTTTCAATGAAGGATTAAAAGATTCCTTGCGTCCATTTTTAGTGAAGTATATTGAATATTTAGCATTTAAAATTGAAAAAGAAAAAAAATTAATCGAGGCGTATGATAAGTTGGAAGGATTAATATGGCATGAAGTGAAGGCTTATAATATTGAATTACCTACTTTGAATAAATTAGAGGAAGCAATAAAACAAATCGATGAAAAAATTGCATCAGATCCGGAGAACATTGAATTATATCATACAAAGGAGCGTATTCTAATATACTTTAATAAATACAATGAGTTATTTGAACTATTAGAATATATGTTCAAACAATTCCCTGGGGAAGCAAAGGAAATCAAATTAAAACAAGCATTTGTTCTTAAAGAACAGAGAAACATTGAAGAAGGATTTAATATAATAAATGAGCTCATAGATAGATACCCTGATGACAAGGATATCATCATATATAAAGTCTATTGGCTCCAATATCTAAATGAAAAAGAAAAGGCATTCACCTTAGTTCGAAGTTTAATAAATGAAGAACCTCAAAATGAAGTATATCACGATACATTTGGGGAGATATTAATGGCATATCGTAATTATGAAGAAGCTATAAGAGAATTTCAAAAAACAATTGAAATAAACAGTGAAACCTGGTATTCTTTTCAAACGTATATCAAACTAGGAATTTGTTATAAAGAACTTGGAAAATTTGAATTAGCGAGGGAGTATTTAAATAGAGGTAAAGAATTTACAAATAAAGCTACAACAGATTTTGAAACAAAACAAAAATGGCTCACGATCGTGGAACTTTTTCTCTCAGAAATAGAAGAAATGAAAGAATGGGATTCCGAATCTTAGGAAGATTAATTTTTGTAATAGACACCTTCAATAATCGAATTGAAAGCTTTTTTTACACCCTGCCCTGTTTTTGCGGATGTGACATAATAACCTAAAAATTCCTTTTCCTTAATTACTTCTTTTATGTCAATAATATCCACGACATTCTCATAAGTTAAATCAACTTTGTTAGCAATAACTGCAATTGGAATAGATCCACAGAATTTAAGAACATCGTCGTACCAAGTCTTAATATTATTAAAACTTTCTTTTCCCATTTTATCATCCACAAGACTATATACAATCACAGCAGCTTTACTATCCTTAAAGAACATCTTCCGCATGAAATTAAATTTATCTTGACCTGCAATATCGTAAAAAATTGATCTTACGTCCTGGTTTTCGACTTGTGTATCATAAAAAGAGAATTGAGCTCCAATCGTTTTTATATATTGCTTCTCAAACGATTTTTGGGTAAATTTTCTGATGAGGGAAGTCTTCCCTACGTACCCATCTCCAATAAATACTATTTTAAATTTATATTTATCTGACATTAGCATACTTGTGCTGATTGATTTAATCCTATTCATAAAAATTTAATACCGCATCTTTTTCTTTTCTAAAGGAAGCATGGGTTTTTTACATTTAAAGATTAGTAAAAACAAAGAATTTGCTCAAATGGATATCTAATTATATTAATGATTAAAAAAGATCTCCATAAAAAACTAAATCTATTCACAATATTCATGTGTAGAACATAATTCTTTAATCGTTGAGGAAAAAGATTTAAAAACCGTGACATCATTAGGATGATAATTATTTCCAAATTCTTGAAGAAATTTTTCGGCAATAAGATGTCCTTGTTCTCGCCAAAGATCTATTGGATCTTCATTATCTACTAAAAGAATTACGTTCACGTAAGTTTTTGGTATTATAATGCAATTATGCCCTTTAGAACCTTCTGTTGAGATTAAAATCAAAGTACCAATATCTAACTCTGTTGAAATGTTTTGTATAGCTGACATGAATCCACTGAATATATCTGCATGTACTGAAGAAATTTTAGTGTGATCTTGTCTGTATTCTAGCAATTTAATTCCAGATCCGGGATGTTGTAGCAATATAATATCAAGCATGATTCCTTTTTTATAGCTCTTTTAATATTTTATATTTATAACACTTATCTTGTATAAAAAATAAAACTTATTGTATTTTTTTCAGGCTTTTTTTTTTGCTTCCTTTTCTCTTCTTTTAGCTTCCTTTTCCCGCAACGATCTCCTTAAAATTTTTCCCACACCGCTTTTTGGAAGACTTCGAACAAATTGTACTTCCCGAGGATATTTATAAGCTGCCAAATTCTCCTTTGTAAAATCGATTATGTCTTGTTCGGTAACTTTACCTTGGCTGTCAGCTTTTAGTAAGACAAATGCCTTGATATCTTCTCCTTTCAGTGGATCTGGAACACCAATTACGGCACATTCTTGAATTGCTGGATGTTCATACAGAACTTCTTCAATTTCCCTCGGATAAACGCTATGCCCCTTATATTTTATTAAATCTTTAATCCTATCTAATAAAAACAAGTAGCCTTCATTATCCAGTTTTCCATAATCTCCAGTTCGCAACCATCTAAAACCACCCGCTTCAAAAAACACGAGCTTATTTTCCTCTGGTCTGTTGTGATAACCAACCATAATTTGTGGGCCAGAAAGTACGACTTCTCCTTCTTCTCCTATTGGTAAGAATTCAATGTTATCAGGAGTATTCTTTATTATTCCTACACGAGTGTTAGCAAAAGGATGACCTACACTTCCTGGCTTCATTCTAGCCCAAACAGGAGATGCAATGGCACCTGTACTAGTTTCACTAAGACCATAACCTTCTGCTAACCTATAACCAGTTCTTCTCTTCCATTCAGCAGCTAATTCGTCTGGTAATGCACCCGCGCCACAATTAGCAAATTTTAAGCAGCTCATATCAACATCTTTCATGTGAGGAGAGTTTAAAATGTTAACAAACATTGTAGGCACACCTAACATGCTATTTGGTCTACCATTCTTGATTACTTCTGCAATTCTGGGAAGATCAAATGATGGAAGAATATACGCTAACGATTCTGATAAACAACCGAGAATTAATTCACACGCTTGACCATAAATATGGTACCATGGAAGAATAGAGAGTGTAACGATGTTTTCTTTAAGATAATTTTCAACTAGGTAATCCGTGGTTTGCTGTATTGCGAAAGTCATTGATACAACGTTGCTATGAGATAATAATGCTCCTTTTGGAAGTCCTGTTGTTCCACCCGTATATTGAATTATGGCAATATCTTCCTTAGGATTGATTTTTACATCCATATCAAGAGGTTCTTGATACTTGTTTAGTAGCTTATCATAATGGAGTATTATACCCTCTTCAGGTACAGAAATTTCTTCTCCCATTACATTTAATACAATCACATTAGTAAGTGATAAATTATTAGCGACTTTTTGGTATTCACGAACGAACCGGTCGATTGTTATCAAGTATTTTGCACCAGAATCATTAATTTGGTATTCAAGTTCTCTTTTTGTGAATAATGGACTAATAGCTGTCATTGTTGCTCCAAGATATACGGCAGCAAAATAAGCAATAGAGAATTGAGGGCAATTGGGAAGCCATAAAGCTACAACCTCTCCTTTTTTTACGCCTAAATCTTGTAATGCAGCTGCAAATCTCTTAGTTAATATAAACAGCTCCCCATTGGTAAATTTTTTTCCAAAAAAATCCAATTTAACTTGATCGAGAAATTTACCACTATTATATAACCATACATCAATTAACGACATGTCTTCAGGGATATCAAGGTCTAAAGTCACTGCTTCAGGTAAAAATTCCCCCCAATACCGATTCTTTATATATTCTGGTAGTTCTATTTCCATTTTGTTTCCATCTCATTATTGTTGTTAAAAACTCAAAATAATTTCCGTGAAACCACTCTCGAAATCAAATTGAATTGAGTAATTCTAATTCAATGTAAAAATTTATTTAAGTTTTTTTAAGAAAAAAATAGAACAAATTAAGCTGGAAAAATTATTTTTAAGAATAGAGTGTTATCTTCTCGCCCTTTAACTAACTTAATCTTTCTTAATGAGGATCTATTAATACTAATTTTCATTTCTTTTATTAATTTAAGATAACATTAAAAAAACCTTATACTGAGAAGAATAGAAAGATGAGAACTTTTGAAGAATATCAAAAAGATCTTCATGCGATGAAACCTAATATATTCATCGGTAACGAGAAAGTGGGACGTGATGATTCGCGCATAACTCCCGGAATGATGATTTTAAAAGAAACATTTGATAAAGCGCAAGATCCGAAATACGAGGATTTATGTACTGCTACATCTCACCTCACCGGCAAAAAAATTAACCGATTTACTCACATTCATCAGACCCAAGACGACCTCTTCAAAAAACAACGAATGACGAGAGTTCTATGTCATAGAGTTGGAGGATGTATTCAGAGATGCATGGGTATTGACGCTTTAAATGCCGTTTCAATCGTCACTTATGAGTGCGATGAGGCACTTGGCACCACCTATCATCAGAACTTTTTAGAATACATGAAAATGTTTCAAGAAAGGGATCTTGCGGCCAGTTGCGCCAGTACTGATGCCAAAGGCGATAGGTCAAAGAGACCTTCAGAACAAGAAAATCCAGATGCGTATTTACGAGTTATAGAAACTAGAGAGGATGGAATTATTGTAAGAGGTGCGAAACAGTGCATCACGAATACTCCGTATGTTGACGAGATTATTGCATTACCATGTCGGATGTTGTTTCCTGACGATCACGATTATGCGGTTTCATTCGCAATCCCAGCAGATTGGGATGGTGTGAAGTTGCTTGCTAGACCAGCTTACTATCATAAACCTAAAGGTCTTCCTGAAGGATTGCTTCCAAAAACCATGGATATGGGAGATGTCGAAACATTCATAATATTTGATGATGTTTTCATACCTAAAGAAAGAGTTTTCTTGAATGGTCACGCAGATAAAAGGGTGGTTCCCTATGGTGGATTTTTGGCATTATTATTTGCACATTATCACAGACATTCTTATACAGGATGCAAACCAGCAGTTTCTGAGATCTTAGCTAGCGCAGCAGCTTTAGTTGCAGAATATAATGGAATAGAAAATGCAATGCACGCAAAGGAAAAGATATCTCACCTCATAGGGACTGCAGAGCTCGTTTTTGCAGCAGGAGAGTCAAGCGCTCTCCATTCTGAGAAATCACCTTCAGGAACCATGATTCCAGACGAAATTTTAACAAACGCAGGTCGTAGATTAGCAGGTGAGAATATATATGATGAATATAAAATCGTAGCTGACCTGGCAGGAGGATTAGTAGCAACTTTACCATATCTTGAAACATTCTATAACGAAGAAGTTGGAGAACTTGCTTTTAAATATTTACAAAGAAATCCGAGAGTATCTCCTGAAAATGTTTTAAAATGTTTTAAGGGTTTAGAAGGCATGATCTGTTCTGAAATCGGAGGACTCATGCAAATTGCGGGACTTCACGGAGGTGGCTCTCCACAAATGGAAACGATAGCCATGATGGGCCGCTACGATATGAAGAGTCTGAAAAATATTGCGAAGTACCTTTTTGGAATAAAAAGTAGTTTAGGAAGAATTGAGAGAAGTGAAACACCAACAACGCCCAGACAAATGCTGGAAAAGTTCCGGAAGGCTCTGATTGCCCAACAAAAAAGGGACGCAAAATAGAAATATGGCTTTTCTTTTCACTTTTTTTATTTTATTCAAGGTTGAATTGAAAGAATAATGTTTTCAAAGATTTTAATATACTCGATCTAATGATTTAGAAATATTTAAATCTCCATATTTAGCCAATCGTTGTTGCTTTGCTTGTTTTAAAGGCATAACATCTTCAAAAAATCTTGGATTTGAAATTCCAAGTGAATTATCAGCTTTTTTTTCATTTATTAATTGAACCTTATCTTGTTCATTTTCTATTATTTCAGTTTCCAAGACTAATAAAGGGTTTTTAACTATTTTTTCTTCACTCATCTTTTTTCACAGTTTTTATCTTACTTACTATTATGTAAGTATTTTATTGAGACTGCACGTATAGTTTACATTAGTAAAGTCTAAATGGACTCTTGGATTCAAAATAGAATTAGAGATGATTTAGCACTTGAATATCTTAAGAATTAATAGATCAACAACAAAAAATAATAAAATTTCTAATTGGAGATTTTTAATTTATTTTGAATAGGGGTATAATCACTCTATAAGGATGAGATGATGTATTATTAGATTATTTAATTTTATGTAACAGTACAAATTGAGGGCTACTCTTTGGATAATCTATCCCCAATTTCTTCCAAAAATCGATAAAGAACCATTCATTTTCAAGAGAATAATCATCCGAAGTACTTATTTTTCTTGAGATATTACTCACTCTATTTTCATTAGTAAACTGAAACATGTATTGTTCAATTTCTAACTTATTAATTCTAAAAATTTCTGATAAAGTGCTTGGATTTCCTTCAAATTTACTTGTTTGCTCGTTTCCTTCAAATTCTTCAGGATTATTACAGAATATATCAATAATGTTCCCATTCTGAAATAATCGATGATACCATGTGCTAGAATCATATACTTCAATTAAAGAAACTATCGTATTTAACTGATTAGATACATGCTTACATACTTCAATTTCTTGAAAGGGACAATTATCAAAAGAGATAGCGGAAAAATTATTTTTTAGATTAAAAATTGCGGTTAATGCCATAGGATCAATGACGTCAAAATTAGTTTTAAGTTTAATTTCTTCCCTCCATTTTTCGGCACTTTTTATTTCTGTGTCAAAACCAATTTGATCTAAATATATTTTAATTGATGCTGCAATTTCAAGTGGTTTCTTGCCCTTCACTGCGGCTACAAAAAGGAATAATCCCATTTTAAATTTTCATAAAAATAATATTTATTTACCCTTAAAAGACTTTACATTAATGGTTCTCAGTTTCTTATTGAAGATTTTTGATATTTGAGTTTAAATTCGATTGAAGAAAAATTATTTCCTTTCTATTACAACTCTTATTATACCCTCAACTTGTCTTTTTTTCGTGTTATTACATCCGCTCTACTAATATTGATAAAATATTATTCCCGAACCCTCCAAAATTGCATGTGATTCCCGTTTCAGCACCATCAATTTGTCTTTTTCCAGCCACTCCTTGTAGTTGCCAAACCAATTCAACAACTTGAGCAACGCCAGTAGCCCCTAAAGGATGTCCTCGAGCTTTTAATCCCCCAGATGGATTAATTGGAATTTTCCCACCTATTTCTGTTAAGCCTTCATGTGCGGCTTTAGCACCCTCTCCTTTAGCAAAAAAACCAATATCTTCAGATTGTAAAGCTTCTAAAATTTCAAATGCATCATGCAATTCTGCTACATCTATATCTTCAGGTGTTTTTTTTGCCATTTTGTATGCTATATTAGAAGCGATTTTTAGTGCTTTTAAAGTCGTTAAATCTTCACGTTCAAACACGATGTGGGTGTCAGTTGCTTGACCAACTCCAGATATCAATATAGGGGTATCAGAATATTGT
>JAGXNQ010000127.1 GCA_019894955.1 Promethearchaeota archaeon
TTATTTGCTTGTCGTTCATTATCGGGTTCAGTTTTTAGATAAATTGTCTCATATAACTTCTGATCAATAAGGTAAATCTCATATTCACTTATCCCTTTCTTTTTCAGGCCATTTTCTATTAAATTTAATTTTTCATTTGACATATTTTCACCCTTGGCTAATTAATGCATTTTTTGCTCTTAGATAACTCCCACCATCCGTTACTGGCACATAATCTTCATTTCCTTTCCCACACGTTCCTCCGCCCAAGAAAAGTTTATCTTTACTGACAGCATCGATATTCATTAAAAGATCCAATACCGCTCCGCTTAAGGCCGTTGCTTTCAAAATTTTTGTTTTTTCTCCATTTTCTATTAAATACGCTTTCTTTGAAGTACATTGTAACCCTCCTCCTAAAGGATCTTCCATTCCAAAAGAACCGTGTACGAGCATGACACCCTTTTTTATTTCTGAGATCATTTCGGTTAACTCATAATCTCCTGAGCTAAAGTAAGTACTCGTCATTCTCACGTTAACAGGATGAGCAAAACTTTCTCTTCTTCCATTTCCTTGAGGTATAGCATTAAATTTTTCAGCAGTTCTTCTATCATATATGAAATTTTTAAGAATTCCATCCTCCACTAATAAATTATTTCCAGTGCGGATTCCTTCATCATCAAAGAAATAAGAACTAATTTCATTCTTAATTGATGGATTATCAGAAATCGTGCAAACCTCATTTGCAACTTGTTTACCCAAATATTGTTTCAAATAACTTCTATCTCTCAAAACCTGATCAGCTTCTAACCCATGGCCGAAACTTTCATGAGCTATTAAACCAGCCATATGAGGGCCTAAAATAATAGTACTTCTTCCAGAGGGAGGTGCTTTGGCTTCTAATAACTCCAATGAATTTTTAATGACTTCTTCTAGCTTTTCATTTGAAAAAAAATCAAAAATTTCATACCCCATTTGACCCGATTTTATAAGATAATCATAATCTACTACATTTCCTTCTTTTGCAATGGGAATTATTACAATTTTTGCTCGTGGCAGCACTTGTCGCAATTGGCATCCTTCATTATTAAAAAATATTCGTTCAGTAACTGTCTCAGTATAGCTAATCCTTATTTGAATGATACGTTTATCATAAGATTGAATATAGTCATAAATCTCACGAATTTTTTTGATTTTATCATCGGGAGGAATATTAGCTGGATCAATTTTAGGGATAACTTCCTCATTTAATTTCCATCCTTCATAGGTAGCAATGTTATCTCCTTTGTTTATTGCTTTAGGAAGTTTATCCTTGATTAATTTCAAACCATCTATGTTTTCAAATGCAAATTCTTGCCATATATCCGTGAAGGTTCGAGCAACAAAACCAGACTTTTTGGTAGATACAGAAAAATCTTCTGAGTCTGGGGATTTTGAAATACTAGTTGTTGTTGATGAATCATATAAGATGTCAAAGTATTGGTTCCTACGATCATAACTATTTGTTATTTCTTCAAAATCAGTAAATATCTCTTCGTATGATTTCTCGCTCATACTATTTCTCCAAATTTTAATCTTTTTTATTCAAAATGTTGTGTTATAATTAACAAAAATAATATTGCGAGAAATTTATAGGTCTAGCTAATTAATAATAATAGAAATGACAAGTTGTTACTCTTCTTCAATTTTTTCGAATTCTTGCTCATTTTCACTCTTTTTCGGTACCGATGATAAATGATATCTTTCCTCAAGAAAAGAAAGTCTTTTTTCCAATATAGTCATAGTTTCAATAATGTTATTGATAACGGTATTGATATCTTTTACTTCATTTTGTAAATTCCCCACCTGATTGAGGATAAATGTCATCACATTTGGTTCTTCTACTGAATTCAATAACCATTCAATAATATTTTGGATGAATTGATGATTATCCACAGAACTAATTCCAATAGAAGAATGGTTTGTAAAGATATCAATATCTCCAAGAGCGATAACTTTTCCTTTCCCATATTCTGTATATGATGCTATGATTTGTTGTTGCTCTTTTTCTTTTACCCATTGTTCTTTTGATTTACTAAAAACTTCAGACCATATACCCTGTTTTTTAGATTGGAGTAGGGGTCTTGCTTCTTTGTTTAAAAATAATGAACATGTCCCTCCTATTTTTAATTCTCTCAATCCATTAGTAATAAAATGTTCATCAAAATCCTCAATCTGAATCATGCTGGAACTCTTTTCATCATCTTCTTTCATTTCTTTTATTAAATTCTTTTCGAAAAAAATCCCGAAATGATTTCCAGAAATATCATTTAGATTAGTTTTTTGAAGATAATCAGCACCATATTCGCTAACAAGAATTAAACTTCCACCCACTCGAACATAGTCACATATTGTCTTAATTTCAATGTTAGAAAAATAATTATCAATAGGATTACCAATAAAGAGAATATCAATGTTTTGAAGCACTTTCTCAGTAATAGTTTCAGTTTCATTCTTTTTTATTTTTAGGTTTAATCGCTTTAGAAGAGTGTTAAAATTAGAAAACTCCTCCTCTTCGATATTTAACATTTCATTATGACAAAGATCAAAAATTATAGTTCTTTCAAGCATTTTTTCTATAAAACTCAAGAGAATTCAAATATAAAAATTAATCCATTAACGAAAATTTCATATTTATTTTCAGAGAATTTTTAGAAAATTCACCATTGTAAAGTTTTTAAATCTTGATAAATAATAAATGATTGTATGTAATGATATATGGAAAATAATTTAGATACGATGTAGAAATATGGAAAAAATGCAAAATACTGTTTGTGTATTCGGACTTAGTTATGGAGACGAGGGTAAAGGTAAAATTACAGATTATCTTGCTCAAAATTCAGATATTGTCGTGAGATTTAACGGAGGTAATAATGCAGGTCATACGATAAATGCAAATGGGATAAAATATAAATTTAAACTCATGCCGTCTGGTGCTGTACTGGAAAAAGAAGTTGTCATTGCGAATGGTGTAGTTATAGATCCTAAAGTACTATTGGATGAGATAGAGATTTTAAAAAAGCTAAATAAAAAAATTAATTTAAAAATAAGTAGCACAGCGCACGTTATATTCCCATTTCATATTAAACTAGATGGGTTGCAAGAAGATAAAAAAGGCAAATATAAAGCTGGCACAACCAAAAGAGGAATTGGTCCAACATATTCTGATAAAGCTGCGCGTTGGGGGATTAGGGTATTCGATTTGATTCGCCCCGAATTATTAAAGATTAAATTATATAACCTATATAATGTTAAAAAGAATCTAATTAATGTATATGATCCAGATTGGGATATCGATGTTTCCCAGATTTATGATGATTATGTTGAATATGGAAAGATCTTGAAACCCTACGTTATCGACACCGCTTATTATCTAAATAAAGCAATAGATTCCGGCAAGAAAGTTGTTTTTGAAGGAGCACAAGGTAATTTACTTTGCATAGATCATGGATTATATCCCCATGGAACTTCTTCCAATGCTAATGCATTAGGAATAAGTGGTGGTACAGGAGTACCTCCAAAAAAGATTGGTAAAATTATTGGTATTATTAAAGCTTATACTTCTAGAGTTGGAGAAGGAAAACTGACGACCGAACTTTTTGATGATACAGCAACACAAATTAGGGAACAAGGACATGAATATGGAACTGTTACAGGGCGACCTCGGAGAGTTGGGTGGATTGATCTTTTCAGTCTTAAATATGGGATCATGATAAATGGAGTTGATAAAATAGTAATTACATTATTAGATGCTTTAGAAGGCATTAATCCAATAAAAATGTGTGTTGGATATACTCATAATGGTAAAGAACTTGATAGCTGGCCAATTCATCCCGAAGTAATTGAAGAATGTAATCCGATTTATGAAGAATTTGAAGGGTGGGAATCCCGAACATCAGAAGAATGGTCGAAAATAGCGAGTAAAGGGTATGAAGCATTACCAAAAACAATGAAAATTTATTTAGATGCAATAAAAGAAAAATTACAAACCGAAATTGCTATTATCTCCATCGGACCTGATCGAAATGACACTATAGACTTAGGTACCTTATTATGGGGGGAGTATAGTGAATAATTTAATTTCAATACACAATAAGTTCTCTGAATTCATCGAAAATTTTAATTTAGTAATCTCTTTTCAAAAGAAATAAATTTCCTCTTCAGAAATCAGTCGGGGATGCTTGGAATGTTTACATGCTCTATCTTCAAACTTCACCGGATTTAGTAATATTAACAATTGAAGTAATTCTAAATCGGAAAAAGGTTTAGATCCTTCAATATTCTAGATTTTTTTTAATTTGTAAGAAGTTTATAGAAAGCAGATGAGACCAAATCTATAAGCATGATTTATCGGAGGCCACTCTATGTCTAATTTTAGCTGAGAAACAGTTTTAGTGACATCAATACCCACTGCTTCCATTGAATATCTTATTTGTTCTGGATATCGACAGGGAGTTTCACTATCATAAGTACACGATTTTCCTAGCTTTGAGCATATTCTACAATAACCATCCCATAAGATAAAAATCTCTTTATAAGGTTCTGTGTAATTATTAATAAAATCTTGGATTTCATCATCTACATAATCTCGCATGAATTCTTTCCGATAAAAATCATTTCGTATTTTTTCTTCACTCAAATCTGGATTTCTACCCTTGATATCATTCACATGTTTACTTAAATCATATTTATAATATATTAGATAGAATTTATTAAATTGATTTACTTTTTTTTCTAAATATGGTGCTATAGGAGGACATGCCCAAGAATGCGCGTAATTAGGGCATACAAATTTTGGATTATTACAATAAGTCTGCACTTGAGGATCAAAAATAATATCCTTCTTGTTTATTTCAATAGATGGCATTTCAAGCTTTACCTTTGATTTATTTTTTAAATTATTAAAGAAACTATTCAAAATAAGAATTGACATAAGTTTTTTTATAGAGTGAATCATAAATAGAATATAAAAATATTAATTATTTCATAATAAAAAATTCATGAAATTTGGTATGTGAATAAAATGAAATTGTTAAAAGACAAGAAAAATGAATTAGATGAGATTAACAAGGAATTCTTAGCCGAGACATTAAGTGGCTCAGCATCTCTACATGAAGCTCTCTCAACTTTTGTTAATGACAAATTAAAGAAAGAATCTTTAGATGCTGTCATTAAAGTAGAAAAAAAGTGTGATGCGCTAAAAGATAAATATGTTCAGGTTCTTTACAGGGATAAAAGGGCTCTTCCATTTTTAATTGAAGACAGATACAATATTCTAATGATGATAGATACAGTAAATGATAAAATGGAATTCTTTTCAAGGTTTTTGGGAGTATATCCTTTCAAGTTCTACAATGAAATCAAAGGGGAGTTCACAGATTTATACGGCGCTTGTAGTAAAGCTATAGAAGAACTCGTAGATTGTTCTATTTTAATTGAAACTGATTTTGATGGGGCATACAAGAAAACCTTTGAAATTGAAGAGAGAAAGAGAGAAGCGCGAACGGCTAAGTTTAACTTACTCGGAAAATTATATAAAATGAAGGATGATCCCACCAAAGTATACTTAACTTCAAAACTAGTAACATACATGTATGATATTATATCGTGGGTTGAAGAAACATCAGATTATCTGAGAGGATTAATTATAAAATACCCTAGTAAATAGAAATGGATGGATGGGTAAAATGGCGTTAGAATACATCGTAATCATATTTTTAATAATATCAATAATCATCAGTTTCGGAATTGGTGCTAATGATGAGACCATGGCCCCGCTTTATGGATCACGAATTCTTAATATGAAACAAATTCTCATCTTAGCAGCGATTTTTGCGATCGCTGGAGCATTTTTATTAGGGGAAGGTGTTTCTAAATCAGTAGGGGACAAGATCCTTCTATTAGATTATGAAGCTGCAGGTATTAACCAGAATGCTGTAGTCATGACCATTTTAATATCAACTGCTATTGTATTAATATTATCTAGTGCTTTTGGGCTTCCAATTTCGTCAACTCACGCTACAATAGGAGGAATCATGGGAATAGGGATATTATTAGGAGGAGAAAATGGGGTAAATTGGGGCACAATACTAGAAATGAGCATGTGGTGGTTAGCATCTCCAGTAATAGGCTTTACAGTAACCTATGCTGTTGTTAAGGTACTTAATAAACATAAACTCAAGACATTAAAAGGATTCCAAGACTTCCAAAGATCTGAGAACAAATATTCCTACATAATCTTAATTATAATATGTATTACAGCCTTCTCTAGAGCCGGAAATGATTGTTCTAACGCAGTCGGAATAGTAGTTGGAGTTGGAGATGAGATCAATCTAACTTTATTATTACTAATGACTGGTTTTGGTTTAGCAGCTGGTGTAATGGTTTTGGGAAGAATTGTTATTAAAAGTTTAGGTAAAATGACGGAACTTCGACCAAGTACGGCATTTGCAGTGCAATTACCAACAGCAGCCGTCATGCTTATTGGGACCATTCAGAAAATCCCTCTTTCTGGTTCTCATCTGCTTGTAGCATCATTAGTAGGACTTTCAAAAGCAAGCAATACACCAATGAAAAAAGGATTATGGAAAATCATCGCAATTTGGTTATTGACTTTTCCAATTGCAGCAATTCTTTCTATAATTCTATACTTTCCAATCAATCTTCTAATTTAATTTATTTTATTTTTCCGAATAACAAGTTTTTTAACCACTTAATTTATATTCTTTTCAACGAAACTTCCGATATTCTTCCATACTTCCATGCTCTCCACTAAACCAACATTCTTGTCTTTTGATGGTGCATCACTTTTATCCCACTGTTGTATCTACCATAACGGAGATTCCAAATCTGTTGGTTTAATTCCAGTAATTCATATTGGAAATTCCACTTACTTTCGGAAATTAGTAGAATACGCTGGAAATCGTCCAACCGTATTCGAGTACATGAAGTTTGTATCACCAGATCAAGATAAAACGATTTCAATAAAAAATTTCGAAGATTTTATGGAAGTCAATGCTTCTACCACGGAAAACTTTTATAATACATATAAAAAACGTCTCAACAATTTCTATAAAAAAAATTTTACTAAAGACATGAAGGAGTTATGGAAATTAGTAAAAAAAGAAGTTAAAAATTCAGATAATAAAATAAAACAAATATATGATTTGAGTGAAAAAACTAGGTTCACGGTACAAAGTTTAACACCCATTCAACTCTATTGGGCAGAAATCATGAATTTATCACATCAATTTATAGCAATTGATTATGAAAATGACATCTTAAGGCGTTCCAATTGGATAATTACAGATTTGGATATGGGAAAATTGATGGGAGATGTTGATACTCATGAATTATTAAAAAACATTCTAACAGAACCGTCTAAGGAAGTGCTCAATGAGGTTTTGAAAGAAATAAATATAATCCTTTCATCAATTTTAGGAACTGTGGAATTAGCAAATTTACCAAACGTGTCTCAAAGACGAGAAAGGTTAGCGACATGGTTGATGGCAAGCATTTCTCAACAATATAAGATTATAGAAGATGTAAGTCCAGAGTACATGCTAAATATGCGGAATAATATGGTTGAAAATACTATTTTAGAAATACTTGAAGAAAATGATGAAGTCATGGTATTTTTTGGAGCAACACACATGATTGGAATAGAAAAGTTCCTAACTGAGAACGGATTTACTTTTAAAGGCGAGGAACAATTTAAAGTGTTTGATATTAACGACGATGATTATTAGATAAATTTTGGGGTATATTTTTTTAAAAATAAGAAAAATCTGAAGATATAAATAAGAGACGAAAAATATTATACATTGATGAAAATTAAAAATTATGCAATTACATATTCATGTTTTATAA
>JAGXNQ010000128.1 GCA_019894955.1 Promethearchaeota archaeon
CTAAGATTGTGAGTCTTGTAAGAACAGTTCCTTATAAAAATGCAAAAGGTGATTTCATTGGAATTATACAAAATTTTACTAATATAACTGAGCGTAAGATCGCGCAAGAAAAAATTGAGGATATGGCAAGGTTTCCATTGGAAAATCCTATACCCGTGTTAAGAGTAAGTACTAAATATATTATTTATGCAAATAAAGTGAGTCAAGAATTATTCTCTATCAAAGAAGGGAGTAAAATCCCTAAGGATTTACACGAACACGTCAATAAGTCCTTTTCTGAGGACCTAAATTTAGAAATAGAGTTGAACATTATAGATCAAATTTATACTCTTTTCATTGTTCCAATAAAAGACAGGGGCTATGCAAATATATATGGTATGAATATAACAGCTCGGAAAGAAGCTGACGAAATCTTGGAGCGCTTTGCTTCTACGGTATCACATGAATTACGAACACCTATCTCAGTTTTAATCATGTCGCTTGATTTATTAGATAATCATCCTGAAAAAGTTGCTTTAGATGTACAGAAAAAATTACAAGAAGGAATCAAAAGAAACATTTATCTTCTAAAAGATTTAGTTGATGATATTTTAATGCTATCTAGAATAGACGAGCGTAAAATAAAATTAAAGTGGGAAGAATATAATCCACTTTTGATTATTAATAACATATTAACTTTAATGGAGCCTATTGGAAATGCGAAAAATATTACTTTTAGCACAGATATCGATCAAGAAATTAAATTATATGGGGATCCAATAAAAATTGACCAAATCTTTCGTATTTTTATCGATAACGCCATAAAATTTTCAAAAGAGAGTAATAAAATAGAAATTAGAGCAATTAATCATTACAAAGGGAAATACAACACAGATGAAAAAGACGGCGTTTTATTTCAGATTAAAGATTATGGATTAGGAATTTTAGAAGAAGAATTACCATCTATTTTTCTAAGATTTTTTAGATCTGAACAAGTAAGCAATATTCCAGGTACTGGTTTAGGATTATCTATAGCGAAAGAGCTAATAAAACTTCATGATGGCGAAGTATGGGCTCAAAGCGATTATGGTACAGGATCCACGTTTTTCATTTTTCTACCGATAAGTAAAAAAAAGAATATAAACTAATTTCTCTAATGATAATTAAAAAAACGCAAATTCATTCAAAATAGATTTGAAACCTCTAATTCTTATTGTTGAGGATAATGTTGATTTGTTGTACAGTTTGAATTTAGTGTTAGAATCGAACAATTATAAGTCAATTACTGCCAAAAATGGAAAAATAGCTCTAAAAATTCTTTTGGAACTTGAACAGGTTCCTGATATTATCATTAGCGACATAATGATGCCAGAAATGGATGGTTATGAATTTTTTAGAGCGATATCCAACGAACCACGATGGAATCGAATTCCTTTCATTTTTCTTTCCGCTCGCACTACTCCTAAAGATATTAGGTTTGGAAAGTTGTTAGGTGTAGACGATTATTTAACAAAACCATTTGACGAGAAAGACTTGTTAGCTATAATTTCTGGTAAAATTGCCCGTATTAATAGAGTAAACGCTTTAAACAACAAAATCGAAGAAGTCTTTTCAACTATGAAAATCAAAATGAAGATACCATCTACTATTGACCAAGTAGAATTTATACGCTTATTAATAACGTTTTGGGATGATAAGGTTGGCCCAAAATTAAAATATTATTACCCAGAAGAAAATGGTCTTCCCTTATCCTTAGACGACATTGCAAATCAATTGTTTACGGTAGCAACTTCTATTTATGGTCACGACAAAATCACTAAAGCTGAAGGTGTTTTGTTAAATATTGAAAATTTAAATAGTCGCGGATATCTTCTCTTTGATTCATATCCTGATGACGATGAAAGATTTGGAGAAAAACAATATATGATAGCAATTATCGCTCCATTAATTAATTATTTTCACACGTTAAAGATTAAAAAGGTTTTTACTGATATATCTGATAAGATTAAAAATAAACTAAATTGGAACATCGAGGAATATTGGAAAAAAATTTATGATATTTTGTTGATAGAAACAATGCAATTATATTAGTATAAGACTTTTTTTACTATTTTTATATAATAATTTAATATATTTGCTTAAAATCGAAATAATTCAGTAGACAAATATCTCTCTCCGCCATCGGGTAAGAGAACAACAATATTTTCATTTTCATTAAAGTTTTTTGAAACTTCATAAATCGCCGCCCATGCGCTTGCACCAGATGAAATCCCTACAAATATGCCTTCCAATCTTGCTAATTTTCTGGCGGTTGCCATAGCATCTTCATATTCAACTGTAATCACTTTTTCATAGATTTTGGTATTCAATACTTCAGGAATAAAACCCGCTCCAATTCCTTGAATTTTATGAGGTCCAGGAGGTCCCCCCGATAAAATTGGAGAATCTTTAGGTTCAACTGCATAAATCTTCACTCGTTCACCAACATTTTTTTTTAAAATTTCTCCTACACCTGTTAATGTACCACCTGTACCAACTCCAGCTACGAAAGCATCAACGTTACCCGCTAAATCATTAAAAATTTCTTTTGCGGTAGTTTTTCTATGGATATCAGGATTGGCTTGATTTTTGAATTGTTGAGGAATAAAGACATTTTCTTTCTCTTTTGCTAATTCTTCAGCTTTAGCAATCGATCCCTTCATTCCTTTTTCTTTTGGGGTTAAAATCACTTCAGCACCATATGCTTTTAAAATCTGAATTCTTTCAATTGTAACACTTTCAGGCATTACTAAAATTATTTTATATCCTTTTGCAGCACTTACTAGTGCCAATCCAATTCCAGTATTCCCTGAAGTAGGTTCCACAATAGTTGTTTCTTTAGAAATTAGTCCTTCTTCTTCAGCCTTGAGCAACATATTCATGCCAATTCTATCCTTTACACTTCCACCAGGATTGAAATATTCTAATTTAGCATAAATCGTTGGTTTAACATTTTCAGCAATTTTATTTAACCTAACCAGTGGAGTATTTCCAATGGCTTCAATGATATTGTTTAATGCACCCATTATTATCACAATTTTGTTTTACATGTTAAAATCTTCATTATTTGTTATATTCCTCCTCCTTGCTCTCCATAATAAATTTCAATGAAATCATCTCCCTTAGAAGGAGTAATGTTTAACTTGCTTTCCATTTCCCTTATTCTTTCTTCTAATTTGGAAATTATAATTGATAGAGGATCAGGAAGATCGCCGTGCCCTAAGTCTATTCTTTTAATTTTTTCTCCTTCCCGAGAGACAATTCTCCCGGGAACACCAACTACAACCGAACCATCTGGAACATCGTTGATTACTACAGAATTTGCCCCAATTCTTACATTATCGCCTACAGTTATAGGACCAAGAACTTTCGCTCCAGTTCCAATCACCACATTATTACCAATGGTTGGATGTCTCTTTCCTTGCTTTAAATGTGTACCACCTAATACAACTCCAGAATACATTGTTACATTATTACCAACAATAGCTGTTTCTCCTATCACAACTCCTGCACCATGATCAATAAAGAATTCACTTCCAATTTCAGCACCTGGATGAATTTCAATAGCTGTTAGCTCCCTTGCAATATCTGAAATATATCGAGGAATAAAGGGCATGCCTAATTCATGGAAGAAATGTGAAATTCGGTGCAATAGAACCGCTTTTATTCCAGGATAACTTGTTAACACTTCAATAAGCGTGTGAGCTGCAGGATCCTTATGAAACACGCAACTTACATCCGAAATGAAGAAATCTAATATTTTCTGAAGATGTTCGTTTGCGTGTTCTTGATTAATTTCCTGAGTTTTAAATTCTAGCTTCATCACGCATTCAGCACAAAAATTATTATGCTCTTCGTGAGCTTTGGTTCCTAGCTTTTTTCCACAGCTAAGACAATTTAAAAAATTGTTCATTTCCAGAGAAGTTCACCATTTACTATTTGGAAATTTTATGGAGTAATGTAATCTTCAAAATAATTATGTTTTCATTAAATTTGTGATTATAAATCATAAAATTTTGCTGAATTTTCATTAACCTCTGATCCTTTAAATAATTTAATATTCATAATTCATTTATTAAATCAGTAAATTTAATTTGAAAAAAGAATAACAATACTCCTTTTACTATGAATTAGTCCATAAAATAATAAAATCAATAATTTATAAAAAAAAATAAAATTTGTGTTAGTATTATTCAGGGGCTTCTAATCCTATTATTGGCATCCCTTCCACGAGATCATTAGCAATATGAATCTCATATTTAAATCCCTCAAGGGATTCTGATATCATTAATAACCGTTTCATTGCCATGTCTATGGCTTCTTTAGTTTTTCCTGGTTGAATAGCGCTAACGGTAATACTAAACATGCCATCTTTAGTTGCCCATATTGCAGATCGTAGGATGGGTTTAGTAATTGATTTATCATCCGGAAATTTTTTCATCACTTCAAGATATAATTTTCCAACTTTTTCTGATTTCCCATGTGGCCACCAGTGTTGGGTTACTATTAGTACCAAATTGATCACCTATTTTTAATCATTTAATTACATTAGATTTCAATATGGTGAATTAAGAGATCATTATTTAATATTTATATTTTACATTTTTATCCCAAAAAAGATAAAAATTGTCTGCTGAACTCCTAAACCCTTAGACTAAAGATTTTATTTAATTTAATATTCTAGGTTGAATTTGCTTGGACGAATACGTATAAATTATACCAATATATAAATATCGGAAGAATATGCATACTATAGGAAGATTATGCATTTTCATTAAGGCTTGTGAAGAATGATGATTTCTAACAAAAAAGAATTAGAAAATCTCGGAGCTAAAAACGATATTTTGCTAAATTCGATTACTGACTTGATCATAGTTGTAAAAAACGAGCCAAACTATTCAATAGAATTTGTCAATCAATGTGAATTTCTTAATTATTTGGGATATTCAAAAAACAAGCTGATTGAAAAATCTTTCTTAAAATTACTCCATTCTGATTATTTAAATGAAATAGATAAGATTTTAAAAAAAGAACACAGTCTAGAAAACGGTGTACATGAAGTTCAACTCAAGGATATTAAAAAAGATTATATTTGGGCTGAATTAAGAACAAAAAAATTTAAGAACGATCTAAATGAATCGCTTATACTAATAAACTTAAAGGATTTAACGAAAATAAAAAAATTGGAAGAAGAAATTAAATTTAATGAAGAGAGATTCAAAAAAATTACTAATACAATCCCGGAAATCCGCTTTTGGAAATTATTTAATCCTAAAAAGTTAGAAGAGGCATTGAAGAGCTCCTATGAAATGTTAGAGACAGTTACGGAGAATATTCCCCAATATATATTCTGGAAGGATAATAATCTTAATTACCTCGGATGTAATGATAACTATGCTAAACTTGTGAACATTGAACACTCTGAAAATATCATCAATAAAACAGATGCGGAAATTTTGTGGAATTCGGATCAAATTAAATATAACGAGGAACAAGAAAAAAAAATAATCGTTAGCAAAAATACTAAATTTCATATCATTGAAACTTGGATCTTGAAAGATGGAAGTACAATTTGGGTCGATACTAATCGTCTTCCTCTTTATGATTCAGATAACAATATTGTAGGGATATTAGTTACATTCGAAGATATCACAGAAAGAAAAAAATCCGAAGAAAAATTGCAAAGAGAACATCAGAAGCTAGAAAGGATAATGGAAACAAATCCCGTAGGAATAATTTCGATTGATAAATCGGGAACGGTTATATATATGAATTCTCAAGCCGAGAATGTTTTAAAAGTCCCTAGAGATCAAATGGTTGGTACTTTACTTAAAAAAAGTTCTTTTAAATTATTAGACAATGAAAATAATATAATTCCCGATCAAGCTCGTCCTTACCAACGCATATTAAAAGATAAAAAGCCAATAAAAGATATGATCTTAAATTGTAAATTACCTAATAGTAAGGAAATTATACTTATTTCATTAAATGCAACTCCATTAACCACTCAAGATGGAGAAATTGAGAATATCATTTTTACAGTTGCTGATATCACGGAAAAAGTTCAAGCTGAACAAAAAATAAAAGAATCTGAAAAAAAATATCGCGCTTTACTCGAAACCTCTTCCGTAGGGATCTTAGAGGTGGATGTTCTAAACCAAACAATATCCTATGTTAATCCGACGTTAATTGATATAATGGGCTATCAAGAAACGGAATTTTTATATGACAACTTGGCAAATAAAATCATTCATCCTGATGATTTCTTGAAAATTATAAGATCGTCTGAAGGTATGGATTTAGAAATTCGGATAATAACTAAAAAAGGTAAACTCAAATGGCTCCATGGAAAGCGTTCGGATCAGCATGATGATGAAGGTAATTTGATTCTTTTTAGATTATGGGTCGAAGATATTACCGAAAAGAAAATGTATGAAGAATTAATATATGAGCTAAACATAAACTTCTTGAATTTTACAACAAATACATATAAAAACATTCAACTCCTCTTGAATACGTGTTTAAAACTTTTAGACGGGAATTTAGTATTGTATATAAATAAGATAACAGGGGAGGACAAAGAAGAATACAGGATTACCACAAATAAAGGAGATATTCAAACTTATGACGCCTCAGATTTTTATGCTAATCTATTTTGTTCTGAAATATTCAAGCAAAACCATGATTTCCCTCAAGAATATTTTGATGTCGACCAAATGGAATTTAGACTAACTGACACTTATATAAAAGATAATAATATTAAAACATGCTATGGTAAATTAATCATAACTGGAAATGAATTAAATAACGCTATTTGTGTCTTATACAAAAGTACACCTATCATAAGTAATCAAAATAAATTAGTCTTATTTTTAATTTGTGATGCCTTAGAAATTGAACAAAAGCGTTGGCAAGCTCAGGAACATTTAGAAGCGCAAAATATAATGCTCAGTGAAATTAATAAGTTGAAATCTGATCTTTTTTCACGAACTTCACATGAATTAAAAACCCCCTTAATCTCCATTAAAGGATTTACAGAACTTCTATTAAAATTCCATGCGCATAAACTGGATCCTGAAGTCATTTCAATCTTAGAAGAAATTAAGAGAGGAAGTAAAAGACTTGAAAACTATGTTAATGCTATTGTTGAAAGCTCTCGACTAGAACAGGGATTGATTAAATTAAATAAAACTAAAGAAAACCTATCATTTCTGTGTCAATATTGTGTTCGTCAACTTGAAGGAATGGCAGAACTACGTAATCAAAAAATTGAAATGAACGTAGATGCTAATATCATCTTGTCCTTTGATAAAGAAAGAATATATGAAGTAGTTTCTAATCTCATTCTAAATGCTGTTAAATACACCCCGGAGGGTGGCACGATATTGATAAGTTCCAAAAAGAAAGGTGACTTTTACATTATTTCTGTACATGATACCGGTATTGGTATTACTGAAGAGGAAAGAAAACTACTATTCACTCAATTTGGGAAAATAGAGAGATATGGTCAAGGTTTTGATGTGGGAATTGAAGGGACTGGTCTTGGGCTCTATATAAGCAAAGAAATTGTAGAACTCCACGGCGGAGAGATTTGGGTCATCTCAAAAGGTAGAAATAAAGGGAGTACTTTTGCTTTTTCACTTCCAATTGATGAAATTTAGAGATTTTGTCCGATTCCATTGTATATTAGAAATCCAGCGGGGATTGCAATTAGTGATAAAATACTCCATATAGCTCGAAAAGTATCATCATGCCATGTATTATATAATAC
>JAGXNQ010000129.1 GCA_019894955.1 Promethearchaeota archaeon
CATTAAATGTTCAAATAGAGTTAATACAACTAATTCAAGGAGAATGCATATTCAAAGAATTTATAGATGCTGGTAAAGAAGGACTTCACCATTTTGGGATTTATGTAGAAGATGTTGATGTTCTAATAAAAAAATATAAAGAAAAAGGATACGACGTTGTCCACGAGGGATTAACTGCAGGTGTTCAAAAAGTCGCATATATTGATACTTATGAAGATTTTGGGGTTTATATCGAATTTCAACAAACTAAAAAAAGGAAGAAAAGAATTAAGGCATAAAATCATTAGAATTCTAAATTATCTTTAAGTAAGTCCTTCACTTCTGAGGAACCACCAATATAAACAGAGTACATGATATTTTCAATTTCCCATTTCTTAGATTGAGGATTATACCACGCAAGATTTGATTTTTTTACCTTTAAAGTTACTTTTTTGGTTTCATTAGGTTCCAAACTGACTCTAGAAAATCCCTTTAAGAGTTTTATAGGGCGATCAATCTCAGAATTTTCAAATCCTATATAAAGTTGAACAATTTCGTCTCCCTTATGTATTCCCGTGTTTTTCACTTCAACACTTGAGATTATTTCATTATCATTCGAATTTACTTGAAGATTCTCATATAAAAAAGACGTATAGCTCAACCCAAAACCAAATGGAAATGCAGGTTCGATATTTTCCTTTTCAAATAATGTATATCCATGATAATAGCCATATTCAATCTCATCAGCATTTTTATCGAAGTAGGGTAAATGAACAGGATCTTTTGGTATTGTAAAGGGTAATTTTCCGCTTGGATTTATATTTCCAAAAAGTATATCTGCTAATGCTTTTCCGCCTTCCATACCCGAATACCATGCCATTATGATTCCTTTAACATTATTCTTCCATTCCTCCATCATTATTGCTGATCCACCAATGAGTATGACAATAACATTTTCATTTACTTCTGAAACAGAATTGATGAGTTGAATATCTTGATTTCTTAAACCAAGATTGTCCCTATCTCCTCCCATCGTTATATTGATTAACTTTATATATTCTCCCTCGTCCTTATAACTACAACCTACGACAATTACAACAGCATTAGCATCTTTTACACAATTTATTGTAGTATGAAGATCTACTCCATCTTGATAGACAATCTCAATCTGAGAATCCATTAAATCTTTAATTCCTCGTAATGGTGTAATAATGTTGTCTTGTCTTACATTACTACTTCCATGATCTCCAGTATTATTTAAATCAGCTAATCTCCCAATCACTGCTAACTTTTTTAACTTCTTTATATCTAAAGGTAAAATTAAATCCTCGTTTTTTAATAAGACCATGCTCTTTTCTGCTACATTCCTAGCTACAGAGACGTGCTCTTTACAACCAATCATTGATTTCACATATTCTATGGGATCATTTTTAGTTGTAAATTTCAAAGTAGTTCGGATTATCCTTCTTGCTGCATCATCTATTAAGTCTATTGGAACTTGTTCTGATTTTACTAATTTTAAAAGTTTTTTACCATAGTATTTAGCTCTGGGCATTTCAACATCTAAGCCTCCATTAATACCCTTTAAGGTATCTCGCAAGCCTCTAAACCAATCTGAATGTACAAAACCTTTAAAACCCCATTCATCTTTTAAAATCCTTCTTAATAGATAGGAGTTGTGTCCACAATATTCTCCTCGTACTTTATTATATGCCGACATGACCGTTGCACACCCTTCTTCAACACAACGTTTGAAATGAGGAAGATAAACCTCTCGTAATGTTCTCTCATCTAGCTCAACATTTATCTTAAAACGTGCATTTTCCTGATCGTTTACTGCAAAATGCTTAATAGTAGCCATGACATTATTTTGTTGAACCCCTCGAACTAAGGCAGCTCCAAATTCACCTAAGAGGAAAGGATCTTCTCCATAAGATTCTTGAGCACGACCCCCTGCGGGATGTCTCAAAATATTTATGCATACACCTCCGAAGAGATTTCCCCCATGAGCTCTTACCTCTTTACCAATTACATTTCCCACTTGTTCTTCTAGATTGATATCCCAAGTAGCTGCTCTTGCCATTGATACTGGAAAACAAGTCGAACCTGGGATGATAACACCTCTAGGACCATCAGTAAATCGGAATGTAGGTATTCCCAAGCGATCCACACCACCACTAGGAATAGCTCGCTTAAATAATCCTCTATCAATAAAGATATATTTTATAAAACCATTACCAGACATTAGATGTACTTTTTCTTTCAAGTTTAATTCAGTTAAAGCTTCTTTAACAAAAAGGTCTATCTCTTCTTCATTCATGCCTTTCTTAATTTCAGTTTGCATCATTTTCATTTTATGCTAAATATATTTATTTTGATTATGTATGGTAGAATCTAAATAATTGAAAATTATTATTGTTTTTTCTTAGTTTACTAATTGAGAAAAAAGATTTAAATCACTGAGACCTAACATAATCAACTTTAAATGATAATAATTGAAATGGTTTGATTGAATTCTTTAGAATTAACGCTTTCGGCAATTGGAGATATTCCAGATAAAATTCCATTTAATCCTTTCATCATGCACCTAGCAGCTACATTACTGAATGTAAACTATAATACAGAGTATTGCCAAAAACCAGAAATCTTAGCAAATGCCCAAATAAGATGTTCCGAATATTTTGGCATAGATCATGTCAATGTTTCAACAGATGCATATAGGGAAGCTAGTGCGTGGGGTGTAGAAATTGATTGGACTAGTCATACACCTGTGGCAAAAAATCATATAAATATTTCTGAATTCGATTCCCTCGAAATCCCAGACATAAGTTCTAGTGAACGAATAATGAATCGGGTAAAAGCAGTTAAACATTTATCCGAAAAAGTCGGTGGAGAACAATGCATCATAGGATGGATAGAAGCTCCATTTGCAGAAATTTGTTGTCTATTTGATTTAGTAAATGTGTTGATGCTATGCAGATATGATGATTGGGACAAAAAGATTAAATCCTTGATAAATCGTATACTCCCCGTTCAAAAAGAATTCGCAAAATTACAAATTGAGGCAGGAGCTGATATTATTGGTGCTGGAGATTCTGCAATCTCGCAAATCGGTCCTAATAGATACGAAAAGTGTTGCTTAGATGCCACCAAAGAATTATTTCAATATATCCAAAATGAAGTTCCTGTTCTTTATCATATTTGTGGAGATAATTCGGTTATTGACAAAGAAGGGAAAGACATGCTAAAATTAGTTTCAAGCACAAATGCCGCTATTTTGGACTTAGATTATCAAGTTGATTTAAAAATTGCAAAACAAAAAATTGATACCCATAATTGTATTAGAGGAAATACTAATACTCAAATATTAGGAAGTTTGGAGTATTCTGTTAGAGATGTCATTAATGAAGTCGAAAAAACTATTATAAATGGAAAATCAGGCGGAAACTACATGTATGCCGCAGGTTGTGAATGGCCTTGGGAACCAATTGAGATGGCAAGTCGAAATTTAGGTATTGCCAAATCTCTTGTTGAAACAATGGGAAAGTATATTTAAATTATTAAGAAGTTGGATCTAATACTTTTGAAAGTTGATTAGTTTTATATTCATGTAAAGTTAAATCTAATTTATTATCCAAATTAATTAAACTTGAACTAATAATGAATATAAATATAGATATACTCAAAAAACTTGAACGATCAATTGACACCTTGAATCCTGAAGGGGGTCAAGTACCAATTAAAATTCTTGGTTATGGTGAAATTAGTTTAGTTTTTGAACTTGTAGATGATCCAGAGAATTTGGCTTATAAAAGGATCCCCATTTTCGATACTGAAAAACAAGTAAAAAGACATATATGGGCTTATAATGAATATAACAGGATTTTACAAAAAGAAATTGGTTTAAATCTTCCTGATTATGATGTTGCATGGTTTAAAGATGATCACGAACAAATTCAGTTCTATTGTGTTCAAGAAAAAATACCAGCTGAATCGGTAGGAAATCGAGTAATTCACGTTTTACCCAAACAAGATATTTTCAATCTTATCCTTTTAACAATGAGAGAAATGAAAAAAGTTTGGAGTTTCGCTAAAAACAATAAAAAAATTGATGTAGGTCTTGATGGACAGATCTCTAACTTTGCAGTGATTGGATTCAATCCAAATTCACCAAAGATTGAAATGGATACAAAACTATACTATTTTGATACGAGTACGCCAATGTTTCGTGTAAATGGTGGTGAAGCGATGGAAGCAGTGTTGTTCTTAAAGAGTGCTCCCTCTTTTCTGAGGTGGTTATTAAAAGCCTTATTTCTTGAGGAGACCGTGGGAAGATATTATGAATGGAGAAAAGTAGCGATCGATCTTGTGGCGAATTTTTACAAAGAACAGAAGCCAGAACTCGTGCCCTCTCTAATTAATCTAGTTAATAAGTTTTTCGAAGAAGAGGCAAATGATTTCGAAATTGAACCCCTAAATTTAGAAGAAGTTAAAGCATATTATAAGAGTGATGCAAGCATGTGGGTTATTTTTCAGAAAGTACGCCAGTTTGATCGATTCTTAAAAACTCAACTGTTTAAAAAGCGTTATGAGTTTTATCTTCCTCAAGAAATTAGTAGATAATTAAAAATAGTGGAATTTTATATTTCATATGAAAACAAAACCTCGGGTTTACTTTACTTCAAATGTATTTTCTGAATTAGGATCAAATACCCAAATTAGCAAAACAATAAAAAATGAAATTCAAATTCTTTGGAACAGATTGAAATCTATTGCTGACGTTAGAAATTTCAAGGAGAGATTTCCTTCTTCAGATCAAATTGAAAAAGATCTAAAAGAATTTAATCCTTATATCATTGGCTGTCATCTAAGTCACCATATTACATCAGAAATGCAACAAATCTCAAACCTTTTTGCAATCGCAACCTCAACCGCAGGATATAATCATATAGAGCGATGTGAAGAAGATAATATTTTAATTACTCATACTCCTGGAGTTCTCCACGAAACTGTTGCAGATTACACTATCTCTTTAATAATGGCTAATTTAAGAAATGTTGTTGATCTTCATAATTACGTATGGGATGGACTTTGGACTCCAAAAGATAAATGGGATTTAGATCAAGATCTATCATCAGCAATTACAAATAAAATTGTTGGCATTGTAGGAATGGGAGAGATAGGGATAGAAGTAGTAAAACGTCTCTCTCATTGGGGTATTAAATTCATTTATCATGATATTCAGAAAAAAAAGGATCTTGAAAAACACTATCCAAAAATCGAATTTAAAGAAAATTTGAGAGATTTATTCAAAGAAGCAGATATTGTTAGCCTTCATCTCCCATTAAATAAATATACTGAAAATTTAATTGATAAAGAATTATTAATGCTCATGAAAGAGAATTCTTTGCTGATTAACACTGCAAGGGGAGGAGTTCTTAATTTAGATGACTTTCTCAACATTTTAGAGAGTGGTAAAGCCAAAATTAATTTTTCTTTTGATGTTTATCCACAAGAACCGCTTAATGAACTAACTATACAGAGATTTAAGAAGATCAAGGATTCATATCCGAATATTCGGATGATCTTAATGCCACATAATGCATCTGCAGATGCAGATACCAGAGGAAAAATGGTTATCTTATTTTTAAAGGATATCATTATGTTATTAGAATCATCTGGTATAAATGATTTGAAGAACGCGCACATTATCTCTGAACAAAAGGAATACATATCAGCAAAAAAATGGAAAATTTTTGAATTTTGGAAATTAAATACTAAATGATTAAAATGATTAGGGCATTCATTGCAATTGAATTGAAAGATCCAAAAACATTGGATAATATCCAAACATTTTCTTCAAGGATCAAGCAAAATCAACCAAGAGTTAAGTTAGTGAAACCAGAAAACCTTCATTTGACGATTAAATTTCTTGGAGATATCAAAGAAGAGTTAGCTCCTCAAATATTTTCTTTCATAAAAGATGAAATCAATTTGAAAATGTTTAAAGGTCAAACTCTCGATTATTCTCTTAAAGGTGTTGGTCAATTCAATAAATTTACCGTTTTATGGATTATGATGAAAGGAGACATTCAGTTTCTTCAAAATGTTAAGGAGACAGTGGAAGAAGGATTATATACTGGTTTAAAAATTCCAAAAGATAAAAGAATTCAATTTAAACCTCATCTAACAATTGGAAGATTGAGAAAAGAAAAAATAGATTATAAAAATCTGACCTCTCTCAAGAATATTTTTAATGAAAATAATACTAGAGATTTTGGTCCTTTTACAATAAATCAAGTAAAACTGAAGAAATCTGTATTAACTCCACAAGGACCAATTTATTCAGATTTGAAATATTAGACGATAATGATACCGATAAAAGCTATAGTCTGGGACTTAGATGGCACATTGATTCACTTTAAAATCAACTCTATAAAAGCTCGAAGAAAAGCTATCAAAGTATTAACTGATAATGGAATTCCTAAAAAAAAATTATCAATAACTTTACCTATATTAGATAATGTTAGATTATCGAAAATTCTTTTTACTAAGTTTGGGATTTCTGAAAAAAAAATTGAAGAAATTTTAAAATTAGTTAATAAAACCGTTATAGAAGTGGAATATGAAGCCGCGATAAATGCATCGCTAATTGAAGGAATCGAAGAAGTATTAGTTTTTGCTAAAGAAAAGAATCTCAAACAAGCAATTTTTACCTTTAATACCCATGATAATGCTGTTATTTCACTTAAAACTGTAGGAATCATTGATTATTTTGATGTGATTGCAGGACGAGATGATATAAAAAATCTTAAACCCCATCCAGATCATTTAAAGTATATTTGCAGACATCTTAATGTTGGTTGTGATGAAATAATTGTAATTGGGGATACTAGTAGAGATATAGAAGCAGCTCTTAATGTGGGTGCTCATTCATTAGCTTTAGAAACAAGAATTCCCGCTTTTTTAAGCAGAGAAATGTTCCAGAAAGCCGAGAAAATAATTAAACAAGAAGAAATTCCACTCCAATTAATAACTACTATTGAAAAACTGATTTAAAATTAGAGGAAATTATAAATAAGATTCAATCTATTTAAGACATAATTTTTACTAAAAAACAGAAAATTATAACAAAATAGGTTTAAATTTAAATAATGAGTGCAGAGTTCGACCTCGACATTTTAAAACCACACAATCCTTCAAATTGGGATGTAGCCTTAGCTCTGAAAGAAATACCGGGTGTTTCGTATGTTCAGATTAAAACTGATGAGATAGATCAAAATACCACTTCAATCTTCTTGAATGTTAGATGCTCTGTCGAAACTGGTTTAGATGCTATTATAGAAAAGTTAGAAGATATGAATTGTGCCTTGCACAGTGTAGATCGAGTACAAATTGAAGATTGAGAAAATAATATAGCAATGATCCCTAAAAATTTATCTCTTACTTCTTCGGTTATAAACTGAACTGATTTGAAATCAATAATATTTTTTTTCTATCATTTTTAAAAACAAATAGAAGGTATGAAAGAATGCCTGATCCTCCCACTATCGTTAAAATCCTCGAACGAGGAGAAATTAATGATGAATTAGATTATGCTCTTATGAATTATTTACTTCAAAATAGAGGATTGGGATTTACCGCATGTCAACCACAGTTAGTTGAACTTGATAATGGTAATAAAGCAATTAAATTAGATATTGACAACACCTTCTTAGGAAATAATAACGAATTAATGGGTTTGGGAATAGTTGGGGCTATTTTGGTAGATTATGAGAAATTAACAATAATACATTGCACTCCAGCAG
>JAGXNQ010000012.1 GCA_019894955.1 Promethearchaeota archaeon
TGTTAAAGCACCATCAAAACAATTATTAAAAAATTTCCGACGAACTATTATACCCAAATTTGACATGGTTGAGTATTTTTTCCATTTTTTCCTTGTATCTTTAAATCCCATTATTTTAATTAACACCCTATTCTTGCAGAAAAATTAAATGAAACTTTTACTGCTAAATTAACAAAATCATATCAATTTATATTTTTTTTTAAAATAAAATACTTTATTTTGAAAACTGATTATTTTTATTTGCTTAATCATATATTAATCATAGATATTATTCATTGATTATAAAAGTGTAGGGAATCTATAAATGGCACAAAATAGGAAAATAAAAGAAGAAATAATTTCTTTACTCATTGAACATTCTCGCATTATATATAATGTAATTAGCGATATGGCGGTATATTATAATTTTTGGGCTGAAGATCAAGATAAGTCCCTTGAAAAGAAAAGGAATAAAATGCAGATACTTGAAGAAGAAGCAGATGAAATAAAAATTCAAATTTTGCAAGGATATTCTGAAGTTGGAGCAGGCTATGGTGATTATATCGCCCTAACTCTTCAAATGGATAATGTGATTAACTATCCTTTAGAATTTGTAGATATGTTACCAAAAATAGAGTTAGACAAAAAAATAAAGAAAGAAGTAAGTGAGAAGTATCATAAACTCATTAACATCATAATTCATATGACCGAAGTCTTAAAAACTACCATCAAGAATTTAAGGGATAATAAAAGTGCAGTATTTAACGATACAACAGAGATACATGAGTTGGAAAATGAAACTGATTCAATATATAGACAATTCTTAGAATATTTGTATTCAAATGAAGAAATTAAGATTCGATCATTGCTAAGGTTGAGGGATAGTATCGTGTTAATGGAACAACTAGCAGACCGAATACATGATATAGCAGATCTCATTCGTGTAATTAATTTTTCTTAATTTCGCGGAGTACGAATAATAACTGAAAAATTGATTACTATATTAGTTAAATTTTTACGTAATTCATCCTTCTTCTTTTTTATATCTAATAATTTAATATACGTGATAATTTAATGAATGGCAAGAAAAGATTTTATACACTACTGGGATTATTGCAAATCGTATTAATATTAACAGTATTTTTTTCTGTCGATGGTTTGGTAAGTTTTGTGTCAGCACAGACAACAAATTTTGATTACTACGATTCGATGACAACTGTGGTTTTATCAATTTCAGCAGCTATTTCCGTATCAGCTTCTGTATTAGGAAGTGCTTGGGCGATAAAAACTGTTGGAACTGCTGCTATCTCTTCACTCTCGGAACGAGAAGAATCCTTCTTTAAAGCATTTTTAGTTGTTGCATTAGCTGAAGCTTTAGCAGTTTACGGTTTGATAGTGGCGATCCTCATGTGGACTAAAATCCCCAGTCCTGCGTAAATTTAATATATTTTATTTATTATAAGGAATTTTGGTGATTTTTTCACGAGTATAATTATACCCTCCTACGCATATACCTATATCAAAATAGGTTTTTTAAATCAATTAATCATTGATGATGTTTCACTTGCTAAATTAAAAACATTTTCAAATATTCAGGAATTCATAGAATTCATTCGACCTTATTATCCGGAGATAATTATTAAGAAATATAGTATAATTGAAATTGAACAGTCTTTATTTCATACTTTAATTAAACTCATTGGAAAGATCTTGTTTTATTCACCTGAAAGTATGAGGCGATTTTTGTCTGATTATCTCTTGAAATTTGAAATTGCAAACATAAAACAAGTGATTATGGGTGTGATTACAGGATTAAATATTAAAGAAATAACAAAACAAATTAATTTTTCCGTTGAAGAGTACCTCGAACATAAGGAATTTATGAATAATTTACTTGAAATAACCTCATTGGATGAGATACAACTATTCATGTCTAAAACTCGATATAATAAAGCAATTCGAGAGGGAATTCTTTATTTTAGGAATAATAATGAGATATTTGTAATGCAGGCTTTTTTGGATCAATATTATTATAATAATTTACTTGAGCAAGAAAAATCCTATGATAAAAAAGAAAGAGCTATGATCAGCTCGTATATATACCAATTAATTGAAGTTTATAATTTACGAATGATCTCACGAGGAATCACCAATAATATTGATAAAGACCTACTAAAACAATTCTTAGTTAAAGGTTATTTCTTTTTAGATGAAAATATAATAAATACCCTAATGAATCTTAATAATATTGAGGATTTCTATCAACAAATCGAAAATTACTTAAAGAAATCACCGAAATTACAAACAGCACAAATCCCTATTGTAATTAACAAAAGACATTTGATTTGGTCGCTTGGTGCAATCTATCAAAATTATTTTTTTAAAATAAATAAACTAAAAATTGATGATATTGAAAATTCAACAATATATCGAATTTTAGAACTTATGATTAAGAAAGATAAAGAAATCAAATTTAATATTATGCCAAATATAATACGAATTATCCACGAAAAGTTCGAGAGGTTAGAGAATAAGTATGGAAATCTTTAAATGGGCTAAAGACATAGAAAAAATATATGTAGAATTAATAGAAAAAACTAAAAAAGAAAATTTGGAAGAAATTCAATTGTTTCGAATTGAACAAGAGGGAAATTTAACGGAATCAAATAAAAAAAGACAAAGTCTTGTGAAAGATGTATTACAAAATCTTTCTACCGATATAGAGAAAGAAATATCTTTATTTAAAGATAAAATCTCCACAAGTGTAGACACTATCGTGAAAAACTATGAAGTTGTTAAACCACACATTATTGAAAAAGTAATTCAACAATTAGGTCTTGATCTAAATGCCTGAGCAAAAAATATTTGTAATAGGAGATGAAGAAATTGTAATCCTTCTAGGATTATTTGGTATAGAAGGAATTTCTATGGAAGATGACAGAGAATTTTTGAAAATATTTGACTTTCTTACTCTTAATAATTCAATTGGCATGATAATTATTGCTCTTGACTTATCGGAAGACAATTCACGTTATTTGATTGATTTTAAAACAAATAAACGTTCTCCATTTATTTTACATTTACCAGATCTTTTTAGAGATGATCCCGATAGAGATGTATTATTTAAAGGATTATTTAAAACCATAAATAAAATTACGAGTAAGGGTGAATGAGTATTTCTGAGCACAAGGAGCTGAAGGAACAATTTGGTAGTTTAGGATTAGATTTGATTAAAAAAGCTGAAAAAGAAATAAAGGAAATGAATCAAAATACACTTTTTCAGAAATCTCAAATTAAAAAAAACCTCCTTAAAAGGAGTAATGAAAACTCCTTAAGGATAAAGACACATTTTATTGAAACCCATAATCAATTATTAAATAATGCATTATCATCTTCTTTATTGAAAATCAAACAGGATGTTCTCGAAATAAAAAATAACCTCTTAAAAGAAATACGTTTTGTTCTACTAAAACGAATTGAATCAAATATCACTAATGATTATGAAAAATACGTTGCGTATTTAATAAATAAATTAACATCATTTTCTCAAACGATAAAAAATTCCAGTAAATTCTCCATAGCTTTAAATAAGAGAGATTACAAGTTTTTTTCTGAGAATTCTCGAAAAATAAACAACATTTTTAAATCTCAAATTCCCTTAAAAATTGCGAGTGATTCTTTTATTGGTGGATTTAAAGTATATATAGAAAGTGAAAATATTTCCTATGATATATCGATTGAAAATTATATTTTAAAACAATCCGTATTAATTGAAAGTGCGTTTTCTGAGCAATTTTCTGAAAAGAACATCAATGAATTGACTCAAAAATTTGAAAATTTCATAACTAACAAAAAACAAACTATTATGGAGCATTTAAAAGAATATGACAGAATTGGATGAGAACTTTCAAACAGGATATATTTCTGCTATTAACGGAACACTAATTGAGGTAAAAGGATTAGAAAAGAGTGTTAAATTACATGAACTGATCAAGATCTTTAATTACAATATCCTTGGTGAAGTAATACAAATATATTCTGATCATGTAGTAGTACAATGTTTTGAAAATACGAATAATTTGCAATTAAACGAAAACGTGGTAAGCTTACAAGAAGCTTTATCAATGGAATTAGCTCCAGGATTATTATCCAATATTTTTGATGGTATTCAGAGACCATTAAAAGAGATATATGAAGGAATTAAACAGTCTGGTTTTTTACAACGTGGTATTGAAGCTCCTTCATTATCTAGAACAAAGAAGTGGCATTTTAAACCGCAAAAAAAAGTAGGTGATAAAATTTTTCCTGGAGATGTGATTGGTGAAGTTCAAGAAACCCATTTAATCTCTCACAAGATAATGGTACCTCACCATATTTCAGGAGAAGTTGTAAGTATTGTCAAAGAAGGGGAATATACAATTACTGATGAGATCTATTTCTTAAAAACTAAAGATAAAGAGGAAAGCATGATGATGCTTCAAAAATGGCCAGTGACAAAAAGTCGACCATTCAGAACAAGACTCAAACCCCAAAGACCATTAATAACAGGATTAAGAGTTATAGATCTTCTCTTTCCAATCGCTAAAGGAGGAACTGTTGCTGTGCCTGGTGGATTTGGCACGGGTAAAACAGTAATTCAGCAATCCATAGCTAAATGGTGTAATGCTGATATTATCGTATTTATTGGATGTGGTGAGAGAGGTAATGAAATTGCTGATGTTTTAAAAGAATTTGGGACCCTTATTGATCCTCAAAGCGGGAGACCCTTATTAGAACGAATTGTTTTAATAGCTAATACTTCTAATATGCCTGTATCGGCTAGAGAAGCAAGTATATTCTCAGGTGTAACGATTGCTGAATATTATAGAGATATGGGATATGATGTAGCAGTATTGGCAGACAGTACTTCACGATGGGCTGAATCCTTGAGAGAAATCTCTGGATTATTAGAAGAAATGCCCGCAGAAGAGGGTTATCCCGCATATCTTCCTTCAAAGTTATCAAAATTTTACGAACGTGCAGGATGTGTAAAAACTGTTGGTTTAACTAAGGATGGAGAAGAAAAGATAGGGACAATTTCAATAATAGGATCTGTAAGCCCTCCTTCAGGAGATTTTTCGGAACCAGTAACTTCGACAACTAAACGTTTTGTTCAAGCTTTTTGGGCATTAGATGCAAATTTAGCATATTCTAAGCATTATCCTGCCCTAAATTGGTTTGATTCTTATTCAAATTATCCTGAATACCTTACTGAATGGTGGATTGAAAGAGATATTGATTGGCCAGAGATTGGTTATAACTGGTATCAATGTAGAAGAGAAGTAAATGAAATACTTTCCAAAGAAAATGAATTACTTAACATTATTCAATTAATCGGAGAGGAAAACCTTCCTGAAATGGAAAAACTAGATATTTTTATTGGTAAAATCATTAGAGAGAGCTTTTTAATTCAAAATGCATTTGATCCTATTGATGCATTTACTGCTGTTAAAAAGCTTCTTTCTCAAATTAAATTAATCTTATTATTATATGCTGAAAGTAAGGAATTAATACAACAGGGATTCGTTATTGAGGATATAAAATCGTTAACTATTATAAATGAAATTATGAAACTCAATATAACCATTCCAAACCAAGAATTTTTGAAAATTCTTAACATCAAGAATCAACTAATAAGAGAAATTGAATCTTTAAAATTAATCTCTGGAGTTCGAAAAAAAGTTTGAGTGTCATATATAAGAAAATTCAGCAAATTGTCGGCCCTCTTTTGTTTCTAAAAAATAATCATAATGTACAGTATGGAGAAATTGTAAAAATACGAACAAGTGAAGCCGATGAAAAAATTGGACAAGTAATCAAAATGAATGAAGAAAGCATTATTATCGAAGTATTTGAAAGCACTCAGGGGATATCTTCAGAAAATGCTCAAATTTTATTTACTGAGGACACATTTAAAATCAAAATTTCTGATACTGATATGTTTGGTCATACATTTAACTCTTTAGGTATTCCAATTGATATTGAAACGAAAAAAATTTCAGATTTAGATATTGTTACTAATGTTGAAAGACATATTTATGGATCACCGATTAATCCTTTTGCGAGAGAATATCCTTCAGATGTCATTCAAACGGGAGTTTCTGTTATTGATGGGTTATTCACTCTCATTCGCGGTCAAAAACTTCCGATTTTTAGTGGACAAGGACTTCCTCATAATAAATTAGCTTCGCAAATCGTTTCTCAAGCTCGAGTATTAACAGGTGAACCTTTTTTAATAATTTTCTGTGGAATTGGAATTATTGAGGATGAAGCGATAAGTTTTATTAATAATTTCCAAAAAAGTGGAAATATTCAGAACATCATTTCTTTCATTAACTTCGCTTCTGATCCCATTATGGAAAGACTTATAATACCCCGAGTAGCATTAACAACTGCAGAATACTTCGCTTTTGAAAAAGATATGCATGTATTGGTGATTTTGATCGATATGACTAATTATGCAGAAGCATTAAGAGAATTAAGCTCTGCTAAAGAAGAAATTCCTAGTAGAAAAGGATATCCTGGATATCTTTATTCAGATTTTGCATCTCTATATGAGCGTACCGGTAAATTAAAAGGGAAAAAAGGATCAATCACTCAAATCCCGATTTTAACGATGCCGAATGATGATATTTCACATCCAATTCCAGATACAACTGGTTATATAACTGAAGGACAGTTAGTCTTAAGCAGGAAGTTACATAAAATGGGGATCTATCCCCCATTTGAAGTATTATCTTCTATTTCACGTTTAATGAAAGATGCAATAGGGGAAGATACCACAAGAGAAGATCATGCTGATGTTAGTTCTCAATTACTTTCAAGTTATTCAAGTGCTCTTGAAACAAGAGATCTGCTTTCAATCGTAGGGGAAGATGGTTTAAATTTCGATCAAAAGAACCTCTTGAAATTTGGAGATGGTTTTGAACAGAGATTTTTAAACCAAAATATAGATGAAAATCGAGAATATTTGAAAACTTTCACTATTGGCTGGGACATTCTTAGTATCCTACCCCGAAACCAACTTTTCCGAATTCATCAAAAATACTTGGATAAATACTATATTGAATAGGTGATATGTATGAGCTTTAGAGCTATTAAACCCACAAAAACGAATTTGATGAATTTACAAAAGAAATTAAACTTTGCGATTAAAGGAGCAAAATTTTTAGAATTGAAAAGGGAACAATTAATGGATCAAATAAAAAATCATTGGAAAAATTATATACGGTCTAGAGATATCTATTACCAACTATATCGCGAGTCATTGATTAAATTACACGAATCTTACAAAGAAATGGGAAAGAGAGATCTGGTATTAATCAGTGAAATGAGCCGTATTCAATATAAACCTGTAGTTAATATTCGACAAGTGAAAAAGCTTGGTATGACAACATCAGAAATTAAATTTAATTTAGACACTACTCAAAAGCTACCTGCTTATAGCTTTGAGAATTCAAGTCATTTTCTTGATTCATTAGTTTTAAAAAGACGTGAATTTTTTGATGCTCTAATAATATTTGCTGAACAAGAAGACATTTTGATAAATTATGCATTAAATTTAAAAAAAATAAATCGAAGGATAAATGGATTAAAAAATAACATTATACCTTCCTTTACGTTAGACATTAAACTAATTCGGGGGATGATTGAAGAAATCGACCGAGAAAACTTTGTAAGATTAAAAAAAACTAAAGATTTGATAAAAAAAAAACAAAACAAAATAGTTGGGTGATAATATGACTCGCAAAACTGAAATGTCTCTGCTTAATGTAATAATCAATTCAAATTATAAAGATAGATTACTGAATCAACTTTCTATCTTGAATAATGTACATATCAAGACTAAAGAAGGATCACAAATGAAGAAATTATCAAAGGAAAAAGATCCTTTAATGAACATTATTAAGACTTTAAGGCAAAACTTGGATACATTATTCAAAAAGCTAAATATAAACGACTCCGATTTTCAGGAATTAAAAATTAAAAAAGACCAAAGAATAAAATTTGTTGCGCGTGATTTAAATGATTTGATCAATCAAGTATATGATGAAATTAATTTTTACCTCAATAGAATTAATGAGTTGGAGAGATATTCATCAAACGCCCAAATTAAGTTAGAAAACCTGAAGATTATCAAATCCAGCTATGTTTTTCTTGAACAATACCAATTAAATCGTGAAAGTTTATCGAATCTAGAGCAGTTAAACTTTAAAGTTTTTACAACGTTCTCAAAAAACCTAGAGAACATTGAATCTATTCTCCAATTTTCCGCATTTCCTAATGTACATCAAACTGATGAGAATTCACCAAATATTTATCAGTTGAAAGACAGAAGCGTATTTTACATTTTTTATCCAAAAGATCAAGATAATGAATTAAAGGAAAGGATAAATATTATCCATGCTGAAGAAGTACCAATATTAAAGAAGTATTTGACTAATGAGGGCATTAACTTTACTCGTATTATTAATGAAATCAATATCATTAATAACACGATTATCAAATACTCAAAAGAGAAAAAAAAAATTCGAGACCAAAATTTAGCTAAATATTCTGCGATCAATGAAGTAGTGCAAAACATCGAAGAATATAATTGGGCAGAGCATCAATTCGAGGAAGTATCTGGTGATAAATCCTATATTAAACTCTATATTCCTACAAAAAATGTGAAAAAAGCTAGACAAACTCTAATAGAAAATTTAAAAGAAAGAATCCACATTGAAATTACAGATGTACCTAAATATCATTCCACTGATAAAAATGAAGATGAAGGGGTTCAACTCGAACAACTCAACCAACTTCAAATGAAACCGAAAGTAGGGGATGAAATTAAAAAATTTGATTCAAAAAATCCTAAAGAAAATGATTTCAGGGAAGCTGCACCAACAGTCATGAAAAACTCGTTTTTTATTAGACCATTTGAATCATTAACAAAGATGTATGGTGTACCGTCATATTCTGAAATTGATCCAACACCATTTCTTGCAATAACTTTCCCTCTCTTATTTGGGCTAATGTTTGGCGATATTGGTCATGGAATGAGCTTGATAATTGCGGGTATTATAGGAGGGATATTGTTCCGTAAAAAGCAAGGAATGCGTAATATTAGTTGGGTTATTTTCTATTGTGGTATTGGAGCTCTATTGTGTGGTTTTTTATATGGAGAATTCTTTGGCTCTAATGAATTCTTTGGTTATGAACTGCAAGTAGTAAAAATTCCTATCCCCTTATTAGGAACTATTACACTACATAATCCCTTAGATAATATCATGTCAGTATTCAAATTTACCTTATTCGTAGGAGTAGTTCACGTTAATATAGGTTGGTTTATTCAATTTATGAATTTTTGGAAACAATCGAAAAAATACATGTCAATGACCGATTCATTTATGAAAATGTGTTTATTGACAGGGGGAACTATTTTAATCTTCACTTATGGGATCAATCTAAATGAATGGCTTTCTTATCCATTTCCTATTTTATTAGTACTTGTTCCTGGTATTTTACTTATAGTTTTAAAACCAATAGGAGGATTAATAGGTATCTCCTACTTAAAAAAAGAATCATTTGGTTCTTTATTAGGAGAGGGAACAATCGAAACGTTTGAAACAGCGCTTTCTATTTTGAGTAATATCGCTTCATATATTAGATTACTTGCTTTATCTCTAGCTCATATTGCATTAATGATCGCAGTTGGGGCTTTAATAGATTTAGTCCCAATTCCAAGTGCGATTACTCCAGGTATGGATCCTTTAGCCATTACGGGCATTATTCTGCTTGAAGTATTAAGATTATTTGGTATAATCTTGGGCAATGCTTTCGTGATAGTTTTAGAAGGGATACTTGTGTTTATTAATGCATTGAGGTTACACTTCTATGAATTTTTCTTCAAGTTCTATCAAGGTAGTGGTACTGAATTCTTTCCTTTTTATTTAGATGATTCTTATTCAATTATTCAATTTTGGGTGGATTATGATATAGACTTAATTTCAGAAGAAATTGAAAAGGAGATAGATACTAAAAAGACCAAAGAAGATCTTGAAGAGGCGTTACAAATCATCAAGGATAAATTCTTTTAAACAAAATAATCACCATTAGTAGTCTTATGATTGAATCAAACGAGAGGGATGATAAATCTCCAAAAAAAAAACCGCTCATTAGGATTACTCTTTTGATTTTATTCATATCAACTTTGGTTGTATTCTTTTTTATTTTAATTCACTTTGGAACCACACACCTAATCTCATTCTTAATTGTTTTATTTATTTTTTTAGTTGGGTTAGGTCCTATTATAAACTATGGACGAAAAATTAGCCGAAGTCAATTTAGTCGTTTTAAAAAGAGAAATCAAGCGAAAGAATATAAAAGGAATAAGGATACATTTAAAATCAAAAGTACTCCCATACCAGACGCACCTAATCTCGAGAGTAGAGTAAAATTAGATTTCACATATAAAAAACCTCTCATTCGTAAGTGTCCTAAATGTGGATTTATGTTAACAAGTTTCATGAAAAAATGCCCAAATTGTGGGAAACCGATTTAAATTAAAAAATTTAAACCCATTTAACTATGGTTTAAACCATTCAAAGAAGTAATAACTGATTGTTAGAGGATTAGCTATGACAAACTTTTTCCTCACGGATGTGGCGAGTCTACCAGCCCTGACCATATCTATTGCTGTAATTTTAGAATCCTGGGGGAGAACATGAACTATGAATGGAGAATGTTCTAATCCCGGACCTTTCTTGTATACAACAAAATCAGCTCCAAATTTAAGTCCTGGGCGAGGAATATAACCTTTTTCTCTAAGATCCTCATATATTATGAGTTTTTCTTCAAATTTATGGTGGATTTGTTTTCCAATTTTAAAAAACTCTTCTAAATTTAAAAATTTATCTTTTAGAGGGTCAAAAATCGTAATTTTTTCCTTTTTTAGCAAGTAATATGCTTCTATAATAGATAACTCACTAGGTTTGGAGAAATATTCTAAACGAGGTTTACTTATTCCTAAAGGAGCCCCATAGAAATTATATTTAACATATAAGTAGGATGCGAATAGTGGATTAAACACGATCACTCTTGAATTAATGAATTTAGTGGGTATTTTAGCGGGTATATCTTCTTCCTTAATATCATCTAATGAAATTGGGGTGATCTTTTCCTCACTCATCAAGATAGAACTATTAACCATAACTTAATAATTCTTTTAATTCACAATAATTTGATTAAAATAACAGTAATGCTGTTCTGTAAGATTTATATTATAGATTTCTGTAAAAAAATACACAATTTGCTAGTTAAAAAAAAAGTGAGAGTAATCGGCTTCGCAAGTACACTGTAAGATATTTATCGGGAAATATTATAAAAGATGAGTTAACTTAAAATTGTATTGATGACATGTTTATAATTAGAATACAAAATGTTTTAATGAGATATTCATGAATGTTATTCGACGAATGGCTTTGGCTGGAAGCTGGTATCCTTATACTGGAGAAGCAATTCAAAAAAAAATGAATAAATTTCTGAATGATAACAAGTTCGGTCCTGCTGAAAGATATGACTCCTCAAAAATGTCTGAGAGATCTATCATTGGAGGGGTATCACCTCATGCTGGAATGGATTATTCAGGACCTTGTGCTATTCACACTTATCTAAATATATTTAAAGAAAAAATTCCCGATACTTTTATCATCTTAGGATTTGATCATCGTCAAATTGTTAAAGATTCGTTATTAGAGGAAGGAGAATGGGAAACCCCTTTAGGAAACTTACCTATAGATAATGAATTAGCAGATAAAATATTAAAAATCAGTAATGTAATAGTAGCAGATAAATCTGCGTTCATTGGAAGAGATGAAAACAGTTTAGAGCTACAAATGCCTTTTATAAAATTTTTTGCAGGGAAAAACAATGTAAAAATTGTTCCTGTTAAAATATCTTCACATGATTATAAAACGATTGATTTGATTTCTGGGGATATTGCTCAAGTAATTAAATCTTCAAAGAAAGATATTATTGTTGTAGCATCCTCGGATCTGTACCATGAAAACGTTAATGATAAAGAAGATTTAAGAAAATTCAAGGAAAAAGATGAAAAAGTTATAGAGGATTTTGTAAATCTAAAACCCGAAAATATACTTAGTCTTGGACGGAGAGCTTCAGTATGTGGACAGCACACGATTTCAACTTTGCTTCAAATAAGTAATAAATTAGGTGCTAAAGAGGGAAAATTGTTGAAACACTACACAAGTGCCGAAATCACTCAGAAATTTGGGTATTGTGTAGGATATTTTTCAGGAATCATTTATAAATAAATCTTAAATTAAAACTATAATTGAAAAACCATGCCGGAAGATAATGAAAGAATTGAAGATTTTATGACTTTATGGAAACAAAAAAATGAACAACAAGATACTCCTTCAGTTATTGGTGATACCATAAACCAGATGGAAGTTTTGAGAAAAGAAAACCAAGATTTACGGAATAAAATCTCCGAAAACATTGTTTTAATAAGTAAAACAGAAGAAATCTTTAGAAACTGGTCAACTGAAAAAGAGAGATTGAGAGTTGAGAAAGAAGAAGCATTAATGGATTTAACAATGCGTGTAAGTAGTTTAGAAAATGACAATTTAGAACTTAGTAATAAAGTTGGAAGCATGGTTAAATTATTGCTTGAAAGAGATGAGGAGATAAAAAGATTAAACTCCATTGGAGTAAAAGTAATAATTCCTCCTACGGTTAATAATAATGAAACAGATGAACTAGTTTCACAATTAAATCAGAGGAATTTGCATATACTTTCATTAGAAAAACACATTTCTGAGCTAACATCAAAAAACGAAGAATTAAATGCTCAAATAGTAGAAAAAATTAAAACTATGACTATTGATCATGTAGCTCCTGTAAGTTATTCAGGAGAAGCAAGAATCAATCCGTTACCTTCTAAAGGACCGTCAATGCCATTGGAATCCTTATGCCAAGACTTACAAGCAGATTTAAATAAATATAAAAAAATAATTGACCAGCTTACTCAAGATAAATCTCAATTAATTGGTTTAATGGAGAATCAAGGCGTTGAATTAGATCTTTCAGAGATTAAGGTATTAAAAAGTGAAAATGAAAATCTAAAACGTGATGTACTTGAATTACAGAATTCATTAAAATTCCAATCAAAAGAATCTATTCAGGAATTAGCAAATGCTGAAGCAGAGAATAAGATAAAAGAACTTCAATCCAAAATTCAAGAAAAGGAAAACTTTATTGCAGATATGAAATTATCTCAAATAACACCAACTAACCAGTCAACAGGTCCAATGTCAGGCTTAGTTGATGAACTACAAAAGAGTATTAATAAATTAAAGATTACTTTAAAGGAAAAAGACCAAGAAATTCAAAACTTAACTAGAATGTTAACTTCATCTTAATGATTTTTTTAATTCATACCCTATTCTTTTAAAGGTCAAATTTTTGAAGAATAAGACATTATCTAAAGAAAATATGTTTTATCAAACTAATATTTTATATATTGGACATTTCGCAATTGACACCATCATTAGGTTTAAGGAAAAAAGAAAACCAAGCTTGGGAGGAAGTGTCTCATTTGGATCATTAGCTTTAAAGAAATATACGAAAAATGTTTATGTTAGAATAGTTTCTAGCATTGGAAAACAGAACTTTGATCCATTTCTATTAAACCCTCTAAAAAAAAATAAAATTAATTTATCAATCAAATATTATGATGCACTAAATACTAATTTCATTCTTAATTACGTAGATCATTCAAGATCTCTCATCCTTAAATCTAGAAGTCCGAATCTTGAAATAATCGATATTCCTATTAATATTAGGGAAAATCCCCCTGAGATTATTGTATTAGTACCATTGTGTAATGAGATATCAATGGAATACGTAAAAGATATTCTAAAGATGTTTCCCGAGGCTTATATAGGAATAGACTTACAGGGATTTATACGCAAGATTGATCTTGAAAGTGGGATTGTCTCTTATTTATATGAAGAGAAGATATTATCTAATGTCAAACAGATGATTACTTTAATAGGGGATAAGTTAATTCTTAAGGGTTCAGAAAATGAGATGAAATTACTCTCTGGAAAAGAAGATCTATTTGAAGTTATGGAATTTTTTAATGGTTTTGATAACAATGGAATTTACATAATGACTTTAGGAGAAGCCGGATCAATGATTACGAAAAAAGGAGAAACCCTAATAAAAATTCCTGCTTTTACACCAGAAACAGTTATCGATGAAACTGGTGCGGGAGATGTATATCTCGCAATCTTTCTTTATGAATTTTATAATTCAGATTTTTCTTGGAGATCAGTTGAAAACGCAGCGCTATATGCCTCTTCAGCAGCATCCTTTTTAGTAGAGAAGAAAGGTATAAACGGATGTAAATCAATGAAAAAAGTATTTAGCAGATTATGTCAAAAAAAATATATTACAGAATGTGGATGAAGACTTATACATATAAATAGTCATGTCGCAGTTGGATTATCTATAGCTTCGATATTGAATTTCTTCTACTCATTTTCATTCTTTGATTTTCTTTTAATAGTGACATTTTCATTTATCTGTGATTTTGATGTATTTTTCTCTAGATATGCAAAAGATCATAATCACAGAATGTTGATAACTCACTCGCTAATTCCAGGTATTATCATAATATTATTTGGATTGATTTTTAATTGGTATGGGTTAATTTTCAGTGGTATATTATACTTAATTCACATTCTAATTGATACATTTGATTGGGGTACAAATCTATTTTATTTCCCTAAAAAACCAGTTGGTGTCAAAATATTGATTTCAAAGGAAGAGTTAGAAAATTTACCCAAATACCTCGCTAACTACAAGAATAATGAATCTTTTTTTGATGAAAAATACTATACCAATAAGATTTGGTTAATAATAGAAGTAATCGCTTTCGTAACTATGATGTTTACCCTCATTTTTTTTGCATTAGAATATATATATTTCATCATATTGTATTTCATGGGGCTGTATTTTCATTTAGCACGGCACTATCATCTAAAAAAATTAGAAAGACGATAAAATGAAATGAGCTTATATTTTAAATAAGAAATTTTTAAGAATAAAAGCCGTAATGCAATTATTACTAAGATTTTTATTTCAAATTCTAAGGTGTGAAAAATTTCTGAAGAAATAACAACTAAAGTCGGACTCTCCTTATATGAAGAAAGGATATTTAAATGTGATCTTGGAGATATGAACGTGAAAGATTGTTTCATTGATGATACTCATGAATCTGAGGTTGATATGCTTGGACCTAATCCTTCAAGGCTCTTGGGTTTAGCTCTTCTAGGTTGTTTAAGTGCGAGTTTCATTTTTTGTTTGAAAAAAAAAGAACTTACATTGAAAGATTTAAGAGCTGATGCAAATATACATATTGGAAGAAATAAAAGAGGATTTCTAAGGGTTCTTAAAATTGATGTAAATATCAAGACAATCATAAATGATCTGGATACTAGGAAGAGAGCAGAACAATGTAGGAAAATGTTTGAACAATATTGCACTGTAACTCAAGCAGTGAGAGAAGGAATAGACGTAAATGTAATTGTTGAGTTTTAAGTTTTTTTCTTTTATTTTTGATCTAATCAGTAATACCATCCTCAGTAATAGAGAAGATGGCGTCTTCTTCTGGTAAATTTGGTGCATCGATAATTTTAGCTACACGTTGTTCTCCTTTACCTTTTCGTAAGAAAATACGTATAGTTGCACCATGAGCAACAATATTTCCTCCTGTGGCTGTTATTGGATTACCATAGAATACATCGGGCTTTGAAGAAACTTGATTTGTAACTAGTACAGCCATTTCATCGTACATCTCACTAATACGTAAAAGATCATGGATATGCGTGTTTAAAGTCTGTTGACGAACAGCTAGAGTTCCTCTTCCGACGTATTCAGCTCTAAAATGTCCAATTAAAGAATCTACAATCACTAATTTAATGTTTTTTTCTTCAATTATTTTTGAAGCTTCCTTGACTAGAAGAATTTGATGATCACTATTATATGCCCTACCAACAACAATATTCTGAAGTGTATTTTGGTAATCCATATCTTTAGCACTAGCCATTTGAATAATACGTTCAGGTCTAAAAGTACCTTCTGTATCAATGTATAATGCACCTCCTTCAAGTCCTCCGTCTTCATGAGATCGTTGGACATTTACACATAATTGATGAGCTAATTGCGTTTTACCAGTTCTAAATTCTCCAAAGAGTTCAGTAACTGCTCCAGGTTCCAAACCTCCGCCAAGTAAATCATCTAGGTTTTGCCCTCCAGTTGAAATTCTTCGCATCACTCTTCTTTTTTCCCAAATCTTATCTGCTGATTTGAAACCCATCTGTTCAATATCTTGAGCGGCTTTTATGAGCTTTTTTGCAGTTTTTTCACCAATGCCTGCATCTTCCATCAAGCTTGAAAGAGGATACATTGCTAACAAACGAATAGACATGATACCAGAAGTCTTCAATTTTTTTAGTGTTATTTCCCCTACTCCAGGTAAATCATTCAGTTCATATATTGGATCTGAAGATAAGTCCTCATCTTCTTCCTCTTCTTCATTGATTGGAGCTTTTTTCTTAGCCATGATTAATCAACTATTTTAAAAAATCGTTTTCTTGATATTATATCTTCATAATCATATAAAAATAATGCCCAAATATTAATAAAAGAATAAAAAAATTGAATTTATTTTTTTTGTTGAAGCTCCTCCTTGCCACTACGAGTAATGAGTAATAGTACAATAAATAACATGACACTCATTAGGAGTGTTAGTACTGCCGTTGCCTGAGGCAACCATAAATGGCTCAAATATAGGAATGGCAATATAAACAACGCAATTATGATAATAAACATTGGTAAAGGAACTTCTTCATCCTTGATATCTAGTATCAAGGGGATAATAACTAAAATGATCATTATAGTTGCAGTTAGTCTAAATGCCAATAAAAGTTCTAAATTTACCCAAGTTTCAGGAGTAAAAGCTTCAGTGTAAATATCAGGTAAATTGAATACAAACCAAGGAGTTGTGTTTGTGAGTAGCGTAGGAATGGATACTGGAAGAACTGCAGTTAATATTAATTGAACGAGAATAGCGAGTGCTAGGTACATGAGTATATCATTAATTTCTTTTTTATCTTTTTTTACACCCCATAGGTCCCTGATTAAGGAAGCGCACCAAAGGATGAATAGTAATAGATATACTCCAAGAATATCGAAATTGATTAACCACATGAAATTAACAGGTAGTAAAGCGACAATGTAAACTAAGTAAGCATATTTTTCATTTCTTTGGAACAAGTCAAATGCTAAAAAAACCGCAAAAATAATGACAAATGTTATTAATACTATGATGGAATTAATGTCGAATAATGCCACGATTATACCATCTTTTATTTTTAATATATGAATTATTTAATATTATTATAATAACACTATTGTATTAAATCTTTAACTGAATTAAACGAGATTGTAAAAAAAATATTGCCTATATTTCTATGATAAATTAGTTATTAATAGTGATAATTCTTCCATCATCTTCTTGGATTTCTTCGGGTCGCTTGATTCAGACGATATTAGGATTGAATCTCGATTTAACGCGACTTTAATGGTTGAACTAACGTCTTTGCTAATGATTTTTAATTCATTGATTATATCATGGTATTTAAAAGAATGGCTTTCAGCAAATTCAATTAATCTATTATGGATTGATTGAATTATATCTGATGATACCGGAATAGTTTTATTCACCTTAATACCTTTAGGAAATCCTCTTGTTAATGAACTTAACATATCATTTTCTTTTGCCATTATTTCCAAAATTTTTAACAAGATAAAATTCCCGTCTGAAAATGGTGCATATTGTGGAAAGTAAAATTTCAAAGTATCTGCAGCCGCAAAACAAGCTCTTTCTTCCCTAATCTGTCTGGAAATCTCTCCAGGATCATTATCAACTTGTTTGATAGGATATCCATTATCTTCTACGTATTTAATGATAACTGGAGAAATAGATTGAGTAGTAATGATAGTATTTGACTTGGACTTCTTTATTCGGTCATCGTAAGTGATAAAAAGCATGAGTAAATCTTCATAATTTACTTCTAAACCATTTTCATCCAACACTAGAATTCTTGAGCCATCAACATCAAAGCATACTCCCAAATGACTATTTGAAGCTTTAACTATGTCTGCAGTATTTCTTATAGTGTTGATACTCGGTACAGGAATTACTGATCGTTCTCTATAATGGGTATTGAGAGCTATAACTTCAACACCAACATCATTAACTAATAAAGGCGTTATCTTTCCCGTAGGTCCATAGGAACAGTCAACTACAATTTTTAATTCCGCTGCTTTAATTAATTTTTTATCAACAAACTGTTGTAAGGACTTAATATAAACATCTTGTGTTTGTGGAATTGCTGAAATTTGACCAATTTTACTTGGTTCGACTCTTCTTACTGTATTGGGATAAGTGTTGTATGCTTCGATAATTTTTTGTATATCTGGCTTTGAAAACTCGATCCCTCCCGCATCAACAAACCTAATACCAACATCTTCACTATATAAATGCCCTCCCGAGAAAAATACTCCTCCACTAGCTCCAAATCTTCGAATAGTAAATTGAAGAAGTGGATAGGTACAATCACTTAAATTCAAGACGTTAACACCGGTACTCATGACCCCAGACGTGTAGGCTCGCTTCAACATGCGACTATCATTATGATAATCACGTCCTATAACTATGGTTTCATCCACATTAAACAAACTACCGTGAATTGATCCAATTGAGCTTGAAATTTCGGGCGTGAAGACATAATTTGCTCTTCCAATTATTCTACCATTTTTATTTAGCTCGCTTAGATTTTGAACCATTTTCTTCGGAATTTGTGTGCGTTATTGAATTGGATCTTATAGTTATTAGAAACTAATTTGGGATTTATATTTTTACGTTTAAGTAGGCTCAAATTCGATTTTTATATAAAATTTCCCTTGCATACAACTATTCATTTTGCATTAAAAATTAATGGAATATATGACTTACCGAATATTATTAATAATATTGGGTCAATCATTTACAAATAAAGAAGAATTAATAATCAAAGTGTTTATTTAGAAATGAAATTATCAAAACAAGCAAGGAACCAATATAAACTTGAAGAGTTTTCATTTACTCCGAGTGGTAATGTACTTTTTGCTGGAGATATTTATACTGTTAGAAAATTTATCCAAAAAATTAATCAGAAAAAGGATCTTATTAGATTTCCGGAATTAGCATTTAAAACCGGTAATTTTAACGGAATGGCTTTAATTTATAAGATTCAAGAACATATACTTGAGTTATATAAAAATCAGACAGAATCTCCTGTTTTAATAAAAGATCTCTTTAATCATTTAAATGATAAATTTAATGAAAAAGAAATTGAAGATACTTTTAAGACTTTTATTGAAGAATTCCCTCCTGAGAGTGTATATAACAAGGACCTAAGTATAACTGAATTTATTAATAATCTTACCGGAGAAACTGATAATAGTGTTTTGATTTTGGAAGAATTTATTCCACTTTGGTTGGGAAATAACAATCCATCATTTACTCCATATTTAGAACTCTTTAACGATGAAAAACTTGAAAAAGAAACTAAATATGTAGAAATCGTTGACGAGATATATCAATTTTTTGAAGAAAGACCAAAGTTTGGTCCTAAAAATCAAAATTTACTGGATATGCTAGAAGATCCAATAAAAAACCATCCATATTCAATTCGTGAACAGTTAGAATATCTCCATGAGAATTGGGGTGAAATATTAGGCGAATATTCTCATGCTATTTTAGTAGCTTTAGACCTCATTCGTGAAGAAGAAACATTCAGAGGATTGGGTCCGGGTAAATCTAAAGCATACTCGTATGATATGCTTGAATTAGAAAATTTTACACCAGATAAAGATTGGATGCCTAAAGTTATTATGATTGCAAAAAACACCTATGTTTGGCTAGATCAATTATCCAAAAAATATCACAAATCAATTACTAAACTTAATGAAATACCTGACGAAGAGCTTGATCAATTAAAGAATTGGGGTTTCAACGCATTATGGCTGATTGGTTTATGGGAAAGAAGTCAAGCTTCAAAGACCATAAAAAATTGGTGTGGTAATCCAGAAGCAGAAGCAAGTGCATATTCATTATTTGATTATGTTATTGCTTACGATTTAGGTGGTCAAGATGCATATGAAAATTTAAAAAAACGCGCCCTTTACAGGGGTATGCGGCTTGCTAGTGATATGGTGCCTAATCATACGGGCATAGTATCTAAATTGATGAATGAACATTCAGATTGGTTCGTCTCTCTTCCTCATCCTCCTTTTCCTTCATATACTTATACTGGTAAAAGCTTATCGAATGATCCCAATTACGGTATTTTTTTAGAAGATAAGTATTTTGATCGAACAGACGCGGCAGTTACATTTAAACACGTGGATTACAGTACGGGAGAAACAAAATATATATACCATGGTAATGATGGAACGAGTTTTCCATGGAATGACACTGCTCAATTGAATTTCTTAATGAAAGAAGTAAGAGAATCCGTAATACAAACGATTCTCCATGTGTCTAAAATGTTTCCAATAATTAGATTTGATGCAGCGATGACTTTAACAAAAAAGCATTATCAAAGATTATGGTTTCCCGAACCTGGGACTGGAGGTGCAATTCCTTCTAGAGCAGAGCATGGGATCCCAAAGGAGGTCTTTCATGATGCAATGCCAGAAGAATTTTGGAGAGAAGTAGTCAATAGAATAAATGAAGATAATCCTGATACCTTACTTTTAGCTGAAGCTTTTTGGTTACTTGAAGGTTATTTTGTTCGTTCATTAGGAATGCACCGTGTTTATAATTCAGCATTTATGAACATGTTGAGAGATGAAGATAATTCGATGTATCGATTGGTCATAAAACATACTCTTGAATTCGATCCAGAAATTCTCAAACGATTTGTTAATTTTATGAATAATCCCGATGAAGAAACAGCAATTAAACAATACGGAGATGGCGCTAAATACTTTGGGATATGTACAATGATGATTACCATGCCTGGTCTGCCAATGTTTGGTCACGGTCAGGTTGAAGGTTTTTATGAGAAGTATGGAATGGAATATCGACGATCTTATTGGAATGAAGAAGTAAATTTAGGTTTATTACGGCATCACGAGAAAATTATCTTTCCTTTAATGAAAAAAAGATATTTATTTGCTGAAGTAAATAACTTCTTGTTATATGACTTTTTCACGGGAGATTCGGTTAATGAAGATGTTTTTGCTTATTCAAACAGGGTTGGAAACGAAAAAGCTCTCGTGATTTTTCATAATAGGTATGCTGAAACTAAGGGATTTATAAAGAATTCTGTAGCTTTTGTTCTAAAAGATAATGAAGATAAAAAATTACAGCAAAAAACTATTAGTGAAGGACTTTCTTTACCAAAAGAGGGATATTGTATTTTTAAAGATTCAATAATGAATTTAGAATATATTCGACGAAATATTGATCTTCTTCAACAAGGCTTATATGTGGAACTACATGCTTATCAAACTCTTGTATTTATGGACTTTAGAATAGTTCAAGATAATGAGTTTTTCCATTATGCTCAGCTCTATGACTTCTTAAATGGAAAAGGAGTACACAATATAGATGAAACATTCACAAACATTATCTATGGACCATTGCATTCACCAATTGAAGAATTAGTAAACGAAGAAATCTTACTCAAAATAATTAATCATGAATTGAAAGATTCTGAACAAGAAAAATATCGTGATATACTCAATAGCTTCTTGGTCGAAGTGAAAAAGTATTCAAATAGTAGTAAAAATGTCAAACCACTCCTTAATGAAATTTTAAATGATATGAAATCTGCTTCAAAATTAGAGGAGAATGTTAAAAATTATCTGAAAGATGATAAAATTAGGATTTTGATGGAAGAATTATTTCCATTAAATACGATTGATTGGGGGATCCTGTATTCGTGGATTGTGATCCATCCACTTGGAAAAATCGTTTTAGAGGAAGATTACGAGTTAAGGAGCCGCAGCTGGATAGATGAATGGTATTTATCAAAATATATTCACTTGATTCTTCAACAATTACAGAAGGATGACGTAGAGGATATATCAGAATCAATAGTTTTAATTAAATTGCTTATAATTCACCAAAATTGGTATGATAAAATTAAAAATAAAGAATTTGATGAAGCGTCAATCATTAATGTATTTTTCAAAGATCCCGAAGTACAACAGTATCTACGGTTTAACAGATTTCAAGAAATTTTATGGTTCAATGCAGAATATTTTGAAGTTTTCACTAGGTGGCTCTTAAGAATAACTATTATTAATCTTTTAAGTAAAGGAGAAGATTTAACTAAACCACTACAAACATTAACAGATTTATTGTTAAAATGGAGGAAAACAGCGAAAACTTCGAAATTTCAAGTAACTAGTTTTCTAGATAATCTGTAAAGTGTGTTATGGCAGTTTTTGCTTAATTAAATTTCTAGAACGGGGTAAACAGATAAAAACCTTCGGTTAAAAATTGTCCAAAGAAAATATAGATGCATACGTTTATAATTAACATTATTGCTCTTTCACTTATCACCATAATAATCGATACTACTAAAGAACCCCAAAATTCTTTCTTGTAAAAAGAATGCACAATAAACGTTCCAATTATTACATTTATTATGAAAATTGAAAAACTGATTATTAGATAAATTGAGTTTATTTCATCCACGATCAAACCAAATTCTATAAATATTGGAGGAGTGATGAAAATAATTAACAAACTTATAACAACTAATATTATAATCCATACTAAATTAACTAGAAACCCCCTTCTAAATGAGCTTTCCCATTTTAGCTTTATTGCAAGCCAGTTAGTATATAATGCTCTTAAAATTAATATTATTATTAAAATTGCAATATCTACAAGAATAATAGTAGGATCCATAATCTCATACCTTGATTGATTTTTGTTTAGTTTTATTTATTTGAAGTTACAAATATTGAAAAGGATACAATAAAATAGTTCCCCCTGTTGTTAAATTAAAAATTATGCTTAATACGTTAGCCACTACGATTCGAAAGAAAACCTGGACTGAAATTAGAGCTAAACTTATAAAAATTGAGTCTTTAAATCCAATTTTGTAAAAAACCCTGATTAGCAGTGCGATAACTATCATATTTATGAGTAATATTATTACAGAATTGATTATGCTAACAAATGTAATTAAATCTGGAGCTACGCCATTAGTAATTAAATAATTTGTTATCAAACTATTTATATAATTTAAAACAAAGAACATAATTAAAAACCAGATCACGTTAACCAATATAGCAGCTCTATATGGTTTACGACACTCTGATTTATCTGTAAAAAATTTAGTTAAAAAAATACCTCCAAATTGGATTATATAACCAAAAATAACATAAATAGTAACAAAAGTTATGCTTGACATAATTTATGAATATCTTTTATCATCTAATTAAACTCTCTTCTTAAAATAAATTTAAAATTATTAATAAAGATTACCTTGATCATATCACATAAATAATCCCATTAAATTCCCAATTACATTTTACTGTATTAGGTTTAAGTTCTCATTCATATATCAGAAAATTTGGAATACTTTTGATTATAGAATTGTACCGAGTTCAAGAGTTTTATCTCGAATCTGTGAATTATCACTGATTTGACAATTAGGGGCAATCACACCACCCACCACCACTACATTGTCTCCTATTGTACAATCATTACATATAATAGAATCTGCAATGATACATCCAGCTCCAATATTGACATTATCCCAAATAACACTTTTCTCAATCACCGTGTCTTCACCAACTTTAACTTGACTTCCAATTGAAGTTAATTCCTTGATTTTAACTCTATTTGAGAGATGCACCAATTCTCCAAAACAAGTAGGCTTTTCTATTATTGTGTTTTGACCTGAATTAATTACTCCCATAACATAAATATTATCATATTCATCTCCGTTAGGTGTGATAGGCCAACCATACTTTCGCAATAAATCCCAGTTCGCCCATTTATATGTTTGAGCATTTCCACAATCCAACCAGTAGTAATCCCTGACAAACCCATATAGATCGTAACTATTTTCAAGTAAGTAAGGAAAAACCTCTCCTCCAAAATCCATTAGCCTTGTATTATCAAGAACATCTCCAATTTTATTTTTAAAACAGTAAATACCCGTATTTATGATATTTGTATGAAGAAATAAATCTGCTCTTTGTGCCATGCTACTCAAATATAACTCCATTGGTTCTGGTTTTTCTAAAAATAAGTAGATTTTTCGATTATTATCCAATAATACTACACCATACTGACTCGTATGACTTTCACTCTTTTTCATTGAAATAGTTGCTATCCCTTCTTTTTCAGAATGAAAATTCATGAAATCTTTCACTGGAAGATTCGTAACTATATCTGCCATACTCACTACAATATTTTCAGAATCAATTTTATCTTCCAACATTCTATAGGCATCAGCAGTCCCCTTACTTTCTTGAATTTCACACTCCAATTCCACATCTCCCAGTTTTTCAGCAGTCCATTCTTTTTCAATATAATCTTTCATTTTCCGACCCTTATGGGCTAATGCAAGTATTATATGTTTTATATCTGCATAAATCAAATGTGCAATTGAATAATCAACCATTGGTTTATTCGTGACCTTTACTAATGGTTTTGGTATCTGGGATGTTAATGGCATGAGTCTTGAACCTTTACCACCAGCAAGGATTATCGCTGACCATTCACTCAACTTGAATCTCTCAAATAATTTCTCATTATTTATATGTTTATCAGTAGTTATAAATCTAATTTTCATTGAAATTTAAAAATTGTCAATATAAATGTTAATATAAACTTTGTAATTATATCATAAAGAAGCTTTGAGTAATATTATCAAATCACAGAGATTAGTTAATTGATATATTATTTTCTAAAGATTCTCTAATTTCAGCAGCAGCTTTATGAGGTAATTTTCGTGCTACACGCATATCATCAGCCATTTCTGCTCCCCCTATAACTTCATGTGGTATGATATCGCCAAACATGTGAAAATTAGCATCATACCCATAAGGACAACAATTGAATAATATGTTGCGATTCTCATCTATCTCGATAGTATCAAGAGCTTTAAAGATTTTTTTCATTGATTTAGCTAAATCTTTTATCTGGTTGATATTTAATTGGGTGAAGCGTCGTAAATGTTCATTTGGATGGAATCGAATATGATAATTTCTTATAGGGCTTCCAGTGGTATAATATGTCCAAAAGTTTGTTTTTAATACAATCCGATCAGTATCTCCATGTGTTGTTTTGCATAAATGACAATCATCACCCATTTGTTTGAAAGCTTGTAGATGTCCCTCCAGCCGTGAACCGTGACCATCGCCATTTAGGTCAATATATACTTGACTATGGATTCTAGGTTGACTTCCCCCCACTTGGCTTCCGATGTTAAAAAATGGATTCACTGGAATATCGTAATAATCTTGTTCGATAGCTTCTAATATACAATAGAGTATTGCTTCTTTCATTGATAAAAAGATTCCTGTTAATACATCATCAGGTACTAAATCCAAACATAAAGAAGGATAGAAATTTCGTGATATTGTTACTAAATTAATGCCTCGTGCCAATTTTAAGTGTGTAGGTAAATTCTTCTCAATATAAACATTAATTTCTGGATCGATCACGCGAGCCATTGATGGATAACGATTAATTAATGTTAGAGCTTTTGTTCTTTCTGAAATCTTTTCTATTTTAGAGGGAGATGAAGAAAAGGGATTTTGCTTCCTTTTTTCATCTTCAGTAATGATTAGAGTATAACTTTCACCATTATCGTTATCATCATCTCCATTTAATGGCGTTCCTTCTGTAATTGCCATGAAGATATCTTTATAATCCTTCCAATATGTTTTAGAACATTTTTGAATGGAACTCTTCTTCTCGATTGACTCAAAACCCATAGGTCGTTGCCCTCGAATGGGAGATAGATACGCATAATGTCCATGGTATCGTTCTTTCTTTTTGTGTAATCCAAATTCATCAAATGCGATTGTAGTTGTGGATAAAGGATCCCATCTTTTAATTGGTACATCATAAATATCCTTGAAATTTTCTTTAGAGATTATCCCCCACTCCATAAATCTTGGTTCATAGGGAAAATATTCTTTTTTATCTGATTTGGCTGGAATAATTCATACCTCGTTAGATTAATTAATAACCAATCAGAAAACAAATTTTATATATTTAATGAATTTAGATATGTGTAAAAAAAATTAAAAAATGAAATAGATTTTATTTATTTTATATTTAACGATTTTTAATAAAATCGAAAATTTTTGAACAAAAATTCAAAATGGCTTATCTGACTTTTTAGTATAAAATAAAGATATATTTAGATTCTTAATAGAAAAAAAAAAATAGAAATAAAAAGCTTAAGACTTAATATCTAATCTCTTCACAATTTTATAGGTTTTGAATGTTTGTATAGGTTCAGAATTTTCATTAATACTCGTATTTGGAACACGAACAAAATTCTCATCATCGAAATCATCCAAATTACTAAGATCGCCGATTTTTGCCATCTTGTTAGCGGCAGACAATTCTCTAATTAAAAATTGTCGTACCGCACATCGAATAAGCTCGGATCGTGAAGGATATAGGCCATTCTCTCCAATTAACTTGTTAATGGCGTCTATATAACTTTCTGGTACGTTAACTGTTACGATTTTCATGATCTCACAATCCATCTTTTATGAATTAAGTCAGATTGATCTTATGGAGAAATCCTTCGGATTTCATTTAATTTAAACTGCCTTAACCTTTAATATTTACTTGTTTAGTGATATTATAATTTATGGTAAAATTCTATTTAAATCTTTTTTTTTAACCGATTAATATGTTTTAAAAATTAAATTTTTTCCCAATTGAAGAAATCTAATATTTAATAAGAGAGATTGCGATTGGAGATGAAATTTTAAAAGTTTTTCTCTTTTATAGCTATATAACCAATTTTGTTTTATCAAGTATAAAAAGTGATCAGCAATTGTTAATTATAATATATATAAAAATTTAATCTTTGTTCAGTTAACTGAAATTATTTCAAAAATAATTTCAATTGTATATTTTTCTTGTGAATTGTTGGATTATTAAGACATGACAATTCTGTGATAGTTGTATTTAATATTCTTCTGTTAGATTGACTTGATTAATAAATTGATTTTTTTGCTCAGATAATCGAGACAAATTTTCTATAACTTCGTCCCATCTCAGCAAGTCACTAAAGGGAGAATAACCTCTATGGGGTGAAAGTATAATATTATCAAGCTCATGAAAAGGATAATTGTATGGGTATTTTTTACCATTGGGATCCTCATCAGGTGAATATTTATACCATACATCAATTGCAGCTCCAGTAATTATCTTATCTCTTAAAGCATTGTAAAGAGCTAGCTCATTGATAATCTCTCCTCGTCCAACATTAATTAATATTCCCTTTTTTCCTAATAGGTTTAGTTGTTTCTTTCCAATCAAATCCTTTGTTGTTGAAGTATGAGGTACAGCAACTATTAAGATATCTATTTCTTCACAGAATTCATTAACTTGAAGATGAGAAAATTTATTGACAGGAGTAATCAATTTATCAGTTTGTTTATCCCAATGTTTTCGAAGGATAGAAAATTCGATGTTGAAACCATGCAACATTTTATGGATTTTTTTGTTAATAGCTCCATAACCTAATAATCCTATTTTTCTAAAACGCAAGGGTATAGAAGCAGCCTCCTTATCACCAGTCCTCCATTTTCCTTGTTCCATCCATTGATGATGCAAAATTGTTTTATTCATGAATGTCAATAGCAAGGCAACGGCATGTTGTGCCACAAAATAGGAGTTTCCGTGTCCATTGATAAGTATTATTTTTCTTTCTTGGTTAACTTCTCTAAATAAATCAATTAAGTGGGTTACACCGGCTCCAGGATTAATAAACAATTTTAATTTCAAAGCATTTTCCAAAATTTCTTGTGTTGGGTGCCACCCTATTAATGCGCTGGCATCTTGAACAAGAGATAAAATATTATCATTCGAAGTATCAGAAGGGAATACTAATTCTAGGTTTTTAAATTCTTTTAAATTTGATACCAAATGTTCCTGTATCGGTTGAGTTATTTGGGAAATGAATACTACTTTTATATTATCAGATCTATTTGACATGAATTTGATCAGATCCACTTGAGATGATTTTTATGTTAACTCATAGGAATGAAAATAAATATATCTAATTTATGTCCTAAGATAAGTGAAACACATATTATATACATAAAACGCGAGTAAATTTGGAAATATTATTATCACTTTTATCTGTCGGTCTCAATTAAATTTTTATATTTATAATTTTGATATATTTATAATTAAAACATTTTAAAAACAATTAGGTAATTGTTATTGTCTGAAGTAAAATTATTTTCTATGTTTGTTGAGAGCATCCAATTAAATATCGATGATTTTTTAGTTGATGAGCTTACAGAAATGCAAAAGGAAATTATTGATGAAGCCACGTTTATTTTCAAGGAAAATATCATTGGAGATATTAAGCCCTTTGGAGGAAATATCAAAAAAAACGAGGAAAAATATAATGAACTATTGAAACTCGCTGAAGAGGAACTTAAATTAGAAAAATATAAGGATATCAAGAAGCAATTAAAGGATTATCTTAGTAAATTACCAGAATTAATCATAAAAACATGCGGAGCAAAAATTCCCGTAAAAGAACTTCCATGGGTAGATATTATATTTCGGACTGTACCTCGCATTGTCTACGATGAAAAAGTAAAACTTTTAGACAAACCAATTGCTTATTATGGCGAAATCAAGTGTTTCATTGGTAGGACTACGCTCTATGGGAAAATCAAGAATCAAGAACCTCTTTTTGCACCTTTTACGGGAAATCTTGATTTAGGAGGATATAAACTTGATAGTTCTGTAAATATACCTAAATCTGAAATATTCTCATATGTCAATGCTATAATAAATTCATTTGATTCAGCTATCACAAAAAGTCAATTAGCTAAATATCATGAAGAATTCTCTCGACATGGAGATCCAGTCTGTGACTTTTTTATGAAGGAAGAAGAATTAAAAGAGTCATTATCGAACCTAACCTCTGCTTATGAAAGCGGTAGAACAAAATCCGATACTGTTGTATGTGGTATCGCGGTACCAATACCTTCAGATAAAACGACATTGATAATCACTATTGATGAAAGTGAAGATAGTAATAGATATTCAAAATGTTTTGAAGCTCAATTAAAATTCTCTGCAGCATCATGTAACGCACCTGTTCCATCGATGGGCTCTGCTCCTGTTCAAGGACAACAAACTCCCGGAACTGTAAGTACACCAGGAGGTCAAGAACTTAAAGTATGGTCTGCTGAGGAATTGGCAGAACAAGCTCAATCAAGAATGAACGCTCAACCTGAAATGCCTATTTGGACTGAAGAAGAATTAGCTAAGCAACAATCTGAAAGAGGAACTGGACTTCCTGATGGAATAGAGATGTGGACTGAAGAAGAATTGCTAGATTTAGCAAAACAAAGAAGTGGCGGGGGATTAAATATACCAGAATGGGAAGATCAAGACCTACCTGAATGCAAGAACTGTGGATATGCCCTAAGATCGGGATGGGAAAAATGTCCCGTTTGTGAGACACCTGTAGGAGAATCAGCTCCTGAAAAAGAGGAAGAAAATCCCGAAGAACCATCTGAAGATTCAGAAGAGTGAAATTAATACTGTTCTTTCCATAATTTGAATAAATCTACAAAATCATCTTACTTAAAAAATCAAAAACTATTAAAATTGGATATTTATCCTCCATTCATAACTTTTTTTAACGAGATTTTATTTACATCCTTAAAGGTATCAAGAAATTAAAGAATTAGGACGACTAATTGCTATCCAATATTTTTTTACTAAAAGGTAAAAATTTTCATGATTTGAATTCTCTAGATATCTATAGCTATCCAGATGATATCTTGAAGAATGGCGATAACGATTTTATAAGGAAAGTTATTTTTGGTCACGATCATGGTGCCATCGTAGAGAACTATCGTAACGATACTATGAATGAACATCACTCTTCAAATCAAAAAAAAAATCTTGAATTGAATCAATTTGATCTAGATTGTCCTGTTCCTCAAGTTATTGACGGTCAAAATATTTATACATCTTGCATTAATTCAAAAATGATAATTGGATTAATATTAGAAAAAGATGATAACCCTTATGATTATAAAGAGATTTTTCAAGATTTATCAAATGAAATGCTTAATAATGAAAGATGCTGCCAGTTTGAAGATGAAATGGAGATTGAAAACTTTTTAATAACTCTTTTTATAGATATAAGGAGATATGGAGATGAATTTGTAGAAAGACCTGCTGAAATATCTTTCAAACCAACAGGGATCTTTATAAAAGTTTTCTTATTCGGTATTGATGATGTTGGTAAAACATCTTTTGCACACCGAATTAAAACTGGAGAATTTATAGATAATTCTTTCACTCCAACCCGAAAATTTAATATTGAGTATATCCAAAAACAAAAAGGGTACTTAGCAATCTGGGATATGCCCGGACAACGTGCATTTAGAGAAAAATGGTTTAAAGGCATCCAAGATGCAAATATTATTATTTACATGATAGATGTTGCAAATCAATTGCGATTTGAAGAATCTAAGAGAGAATTTTGGAACTTTATAAATAAGCACGATTCTTCTGGAATCCCATTAATAATACTTGGAAATAAAACAGATCTTGTTAAAAAACCAGAAGAACAAGACAGTACTCTTATTAGGACAAAACAAGAAATTATGGATTTTTTTGAGCTTGATAAAATTAACGATCGAGAATATTTTTTCTTTTTTACGTCAGTAAAAACTAACTATAATATGAATGAGGTAATGAACACTCTTTTTAACACGATATAAAAAATTCGTGATAGGATTTTTCAATTTCATTCCTCAAAGATTAAATTTATAAATCTAAAAGATTAAATTTCTATTATAATAAATGAGATAAACCGAGTAAGTGCTCACAATGTATAAAAGATTAAAAAAAGATATGAATATCAACATTGAAGAAAAGGATGGACAATTATTCTTAGGGGATAAAAAAAACGATATGCGCTTAGTAATGCTCCGACCCAATGAAATTATGGAATTTTGCGAATTCACTGGTACAAATGCAGAAGATATTCTGAGTTGGGTCGGAAAAACTCTCGGAAAGAGTTTAATGGAACAATTCTTCCATAATAAGGATTGGAGTACTGAAACCCTAGCTGTAAGGAAAGAAGTGGTTCTTGGAACATTGGAAGCATTGATGCTCATGGGTTACGGTGCGTTGACCGGTCTCTTCAAAAAAGATCATATATTGATTAACGTTTATGGATCCTTAGCCCAAGAAGAAAAAGAAAATATCATGGCTAAAAATTTATGCGTTCTATATCTTGGAATATTCACGGGATTTTTAAGCGTGCTTGGAATTGAGACGGATGGAAAAGAAATTGAGTGCGTTTTAACGGGTGGCGAAAAATGTTCCTTTAAATTAGATTTTATCGGAGAAGAAATTGAAGATGGTTTAGTTGACCAAGATCCTTCAGAGGAAACGGTCGCTGAATTTTTAGCATCACTCTGAATTAAATATTCTGAACTTTCTTTCTCACCACTTTAATAGGGTTTACAAACGCCTTTCCCTTATAAAAAGTTTTATAAGTGTACTTAAATTCACTTTTTAATACATAATATTAAAAGGATTTTAATTTTGCTGATTCAAAAAACTACGAAAACTGAATCTTGGAATTCATTTATGCAATTTTATCCCTTTTTATTATTATTGTTGAATCTACTCTTGTTATTGCGATAATCACCCCTCTTTTACTGAAAAGAAGGAGATTTTTTCTCTTTGGGGGGGTTTTGTATAAAAATTAATGAATCAAATATAGGTAGGAAAAAATGGAAAAAAACAGCAATATAAATGTTTCACAAATAATGGCGGAAATTCGAGACTCACTTACTCTTCCAGATAAAGCATATTTTTTTGATACAACACTCCGTGACGGTGAACAAACCCCTGGTATAAGCTTTACTCACGAAGAGAAAAAATCTATTGCACAAACGCTAAATGAGATGAAAATTGATGTAATTGAAGCAGGATTTCCAGTTACTTCCAAAGGCGATTTTGAAGCATGTAAATCCATCTCTAAATTAGGATTAAATTCTGAAGTAATGGGATTAGCAAGAATGGCAAAACTTGATATAGATAAAGTGATTGAAGCCGATATGGATAGCATTCATCTTTTTATCGCAACTTCAGATATACATCTTAAATCGAAACTTCAAATGAGCCAAGAAGAGGTAATACAACAAATTCAGAGGCATATTTCTTATGCAAAAGAACATTTTTCTACGATTTTGTTCTCAGCTGAAGACGCAACTCGTTCTGAAATTAATTACTTAATAAGAGCAAATATAACTGCAATTGAAAACGGAGCAACAAGGATAAATATTCCCGATACTGTAGGAACCATCTCACCAAAGGCATTTGGATACATGGTAAATAAAGTGTATAAAGCGATTCCAAAAGAAATTAGGATTGCAGTACATTGTCATAATGATTTTGGTCTAGCTGTTGCGAACACCATTGCGGGGTTCGAAAATGGCGCCTCTGAAGCGCAAACTACTATAATGGGATTAGGTGAACGCGCGGGGAATGCATCTTTCGAAGAAACAGCGATGTCATTATATGCGCTATATCAAATACCAATGAATATCATAACAACAAAGATATTTCCTACTGCTAAACTTATTGAGAGTTATTGTGGTGGAAAGATTAAAATAGGACGACTCCAACCACTAATCGGACAGAATGCCTTTGCTCATGAAGCAGGAATTCATGCTCATGCGATGATAAGAAACGCGCGAACATACGAGCCAATTACTCCACAATTAATAGGAATAAACAGATCCGATAATGTTATAGATATCATTGAACAATCCATTAAATTTGGGAAACATAGCGGAGGTCATGCGTTAAAAGCAAAATTAGAAGACTTAGGAATTAATTCTAACGAACATCAATTTGGTAAAATCATGACCCACATTAAAGAATTTGGTGATAAAGGACACGAAGTTTCCGAAGAAGATTTTTTAGCGATCGTTAAAGATGTGATGGGAGAAATTCCTGAAGAAGAACAACATGTAATCCTTGAAGAATTAACAGTTTTAACGGGTTCTATAACTCCTACTTCAACCGTGCGCTTGAAAATAAGAAATGGAGATTTCATTGAAAAAGTTGCTTCTTCGGTGGGCGTTGGCGCAGTTGATGCATCAGTAAAAGCAATTGTAAAATGTTTTAAACCTATGAGCAACATCAAGCTTTTGAATTTCCAACTTGATGCGATCACTGGAGGAACTGAAGCTTTAGGACATGTGACCATCGAAATTTTAGATATTGAAAGTAAAACCATAGTTAAAACAAGCGCCACTCATGAAGATATTGTGATGTGTTCGGTTTTAGCTCTGATAAAAGGATTGAATCTTATAGCTAAGAAAATTAAAAATATTGACTGATGAAAAGTATGGGTTTAACAATTACAGAGAAAATTTTAAGAGACCATTGTCAGAATAAAAAAGCCGTCGCTGGGGATTTTATCATGCCAAAAGTCGATAAATGTTTGGCTAACGATATTACTGCTCCCATAGCCATAGAAGTATTTGAAAATGTTATTGAAGGTTCTGGAGTTGGAGTTTTTGACCCCTCTAAAATCATATTAATCCCTGACCATTTTACTCCAAATAAAGATGTAGCTTCTGCTATTCAGTGCAAAATCCTCAGAGATTTTTCATCCAAATACAATATTATTAACTATTTTGAAGTTGGAAGAGGAGGCATTGAACATTGCCTAGTACCAGAACAAGGATTAGTGAAACCTGGAGAAGTTTTTATAGGGGCTGATTCTCATACGTGCACATATGGTGCACTTGGGGCGTTTTCAATAGGTGTTGGATCTACAGATTTAGGTGTTGCTATGGCGTTAGGAAAATGTTGGCTTAAAATCCCAGAATCTATTAAGTTCGTTTATTCTGGTAGATTAAATAAATGGGTTTCTGGAAAAGACTTGATATTATATACAATAGGGAAGATTGGAGTAGATGGCGCCACATATAAAGCAATGGAATTTGCTGGTGATGCAATTAAAGTTTTACCGATGGCAGATCGTTTTACCATGTGTAATATGGCTATAGAAGCTGGCGGAAAATGTGGAATAATAGAACCAGATGAGATCACCAAATCATATTTGGATTCTTTTAAAAATTTGAATGATGGTTTCTATTGTAGTGATAAAGATGCTGAATATTCTGATATTATAGATTTTGAATGTGCTAATATAGAACCACAGATTGCTCTTCCTCATTCTCCGGATAATGTTAAATCAATTTCAGAAGTACACAACATGAAAATTGAATTAGATCAAGTAGTCATAGGTTCATGCACAAATGGTCGGCTTGTAGATTTAAAAAATGTGGCTGAAATTCTTAATAATCATAAAATTAATAAAAAGTTGAGATGCATAATAATCCCAGGAACTCAAAATATATACCTTAAAGCAATGAAAAGCGGATATATTGAGAGTTTCATTAACGCGGGTGCAATAGTATCAACTCCTACTTGCGGACCTTGTCTAGGGGGTCATATGGGAGTCTTAGCTGAAGGAGAGAAAGCGTTATCCACGACGAATAGAAACTTCCAAGGGAGAATGGGACACATTACAAGCGAGATTTATTTATCCAGTCCCATAGTGGCAGCTGCTTCAGCGATAAAAGGGTATATAACCTCCCCAGAGTATTTATAAAATAAAAAATGAGATTGAAAATGATTGGAAAAGTAATTAAATATAACTTGAAAAATATTAATACTGATTTAATTATTCCTGCTAGATATCTAATTAATTCAGATGAACAGTTTTTAGCAGCGCACTGCATGGAGGATTTAGATCGCGATTTTGTAGAAAAAGTCAAAAAAGAAAATTTTCAAATCCTAGTCACGGACTCTAATTTTGGATGTGGTTCAAGTAGAGAGCAAGCCCCTTCTGCGATAAAAGCTTCAGGAATAGCATGTATCATCGCACCTTCTTTTGCAAGGATATTTTTTAGAAATGCTATCAATATTGGTTTGCCGATAATCGAATTTCCCGAGATTGAAAGGATAAGAACAGGTGATATTTTAAATATCCAATTTGAGGAAGGAATAATTAAAAATACCTCCAATGATGAAGAATTTCAAATTAAAAAACAATCCGACTTTCTACAGCAAATAATTTCTGCTGGAGGTTTGATTAATTTTGCTCGAAAGCAAATAAAGTAGAAAATTAAATTTGGATTAAGACAAATCTAATATAACATTTTTGATTAAATCCCGCATTTCCCTCACGTTTAGACTGATACTTCTCTTTATGAAGTATTTACTTGGTGTGAAAGTTCACACTAATATTCTAAAAACAACCACGCTTTCGGGCTATTAAAAGTAATTATAAAATTTAAAATATAAGCATTAATAATTTCACTTATAGTAATTTAAAATTATGAATATTAATCAATTATCAACTAAAAAATGTGATAAAAAAAATGAATGAAAAGGGCGTCAAACTAAAGTTGACTCTTATTCAGGTCCACTAGGAAAAGTCAAGGGATTCGAGTTCACTGCTGGC
>JAGXNQ010000130.1 GCA_019894955.1 Promethearchaeota archaeon
TTATTCCTTACAACATATCGATATCTGATTTGATGTTTTTAAATCCTAAGGGAATCATACTTTCGGGAGGTCCCAGTCTGAAAATATAAAAAAAATTCTCCCTGATGATGCGGGGGAATTAGAGGTTGGATATGAATTAAAGGGAAATATATTTTATTTCGTGATGGTCGACCCAAGTTTGGATTTGGAAGAAGAAATAAGACTAATCGCAATTACTTTTGACAAAAATAGAAAAGTAGGGATAATTAATAATTTTAAAATTGATGAAGAAAAATAAATTATTCAATTTTTTTAATATTCCCATCCTTTCATTAAAAATATTTTGAATAATAAAAGAAATAAAAAAACTCACTTTGATTGTGATATTCAATTTTACTTTAGAACATATCGTTTTCACTAAACCAAGCAGGAAACCACATATAATAACTCAAAGGAAATGCTTTTTGTAATCCGTCATAGGTAGCTTTAACTAGGGTAGTTTTTCCTTGTCGATCTTTATTTGACACTATTAATTTTTTCTCTTCTAACGATTCGAGAATTTTCCGTATATCAGATCTACTACCCCCTATATCTTCTCTGACATCATCTGGAGTCATATATAATCCAGGACTAACTTTATAGTCGTGTGCTATAACTTTCAATATATTTTCTTCATTTAATTGCATGCCTTTAAATTTTGAGTCTCTATTCGATATAATAGGAGCATTTACATCATCATTCCACCTATATCTAAGGTTTTGATTGTAAATTGGGAGCATCGCAGAGAAACGATATATGATTTTCTTTTGGATTTCGTTAGTTCCGGCAACAATCTCTCCTACTTTAGCTTCTCGCAATATTCGCTCAATCGGAAGGAATTTAGTTAGCCCATCTCCACCGAGAATTTGAATTGCTTTTACTCCAATCTCTCTTGCATATTCCGTGTTAAATAATTTAGAAATTGAAGCTTCAATCATTGGTTCCTTACCTTCATCTAATAAATGTGCACAGTAATATGTGTATAGTCGAGAAACTTTAGTCTTCATGATTATGTCCGCAATTTCACTTTGAATACCTGGAAAAGTAAGAGTTGGACGATTAAATTGGATTCTTCGCTTAGTATAATTAAATAAGACCTTAACAACATCTTCAAAAAGACCTCCAAAAACAGCAGCACCAATTAGTCTTTCAAAATTAAGACCCGCCATCATGACATTCCAACCCTTTCCAATTTCTCCTACTCGATTATTATCTGGAATCCTTACATGATCAAAATCAATAACGCCATTAGGAACATTATCGAAACCGATTAATGGATTAATCTTTTCTAATGAAAAACCAGGTCTCCCTCTTTCTACTAAGAAGGAAGTTAAATGACTATACTGCTTACGATCTCCAGGATCATCACTAGTTTTAGCGTAAATAAAATAGCGTCCAGAAACACCGGCACCTGTTATAAATCGCTTCTTACCATTGATAACCCATTCATCACCTTCTTTTGTTGCAGTAGTATGTACATTTGCTGCATCACTTCCTGCAAAAGGTTCTGTTATACAAAGTGCACCTAATTCTTTGCCACTAGCAATTTTAGGAAGCCATTCTTTTTTTTGTTCTTCAGTACCAAACCTAAGAATTTGTTCTAATCCGGCCAACATGGATACGGTGAAAACGTGACCAACTGCATAGAGTCTTCCTAATTGTTCAGCAACAATACAGCTCCCAGTAGGACCTAATTCCATTCCCCCATATTCTTTTGGAACACCTGCTCCAAAATAACCCTCTTTAGCAACTTTTTTGACTAAAGGCCATGGAAATTCTGTTTTCCAAAAATAAGTTTCTGCTTCTTCGAAATTTTCAGCTACAAATTCCCTTACTTGCTTAGAAACAGCTTTTTGTTCTTCTGTCCACCAAAAGAATTCTTCACTCATTATATTCTATACCTTCAAGAGTTAAATTATATATTGCATGATAAAATCTATCGTTTATCTAAAAGTTTGGGGATTTTATTCACTTTTTAAATTTAAGTTCAAATGCTTTTACTGCCATAATATAGCTTTTAAAAATTTGATGAATTAAATTTTACGAGAGGATAAAATTAAATTACTTAGCTCTCATTATTCTTAAAAAACGCATAAATAAATGGATTTTTTAATAATTGAAGAAGTGAAATATCATATCTATTCCTGCATCTATTAGAGAAGGACCTCGAACAACCAACACATTAGCAAAAAAAAGATATATTATTTATTACATTACAATAATGGTCCTTGGAGCCCAACCAGCTTTATTTTGGTTATGGTTTTGTTGGCAGTTATTTCCTGTTAAAAATTTACTATTCTATTCCTTGTTTCCATTACTCTTTTTCATTGATTTACTTATCCTTATTCTTGGTTCTTTGGTAGTTTCTAAAATTTTTTTGTTTTTTTCAAAAATATTTCATAAACCAAAAGAAGGAGTTTTTGAGATTTCCAAAAAAGATAAAGATTATGCATCTTGGAGTTTAAGAGCAGTTATTAGAAAATGGCCATTATGGTTAGCAAGACAATTATCATTACCAAGTCTTGAGAAACTTGTTACTAAATTTTTAGGTGTAAAATTATCATATTCAAGCTCAATTCATGAAGCTTGGATAGATAGTGAGTTTGTTGAAATAGGTAAGAACGTCAAACTTGGACAAGGGTGTATAATATCCAGTAACTTATTGGTAAAAAACAAGTTAATAATTAAAAAAGTAGTAATTGGTGATAATGTAATCATTGGGGCCCATTGCGTTATTTCAGCTGGAACTGTAATTGCTTCTAATGCTGTTTTACATTCAAATACAATGACAACAATTAATCAACATCTAAATGAAAACTCTTTCTATCAAGGAGCTCCAGCAAATTCTTTCGGAAATATTAATTCTATAAAAGATAAAAAAAAAATTGAAGCGCAAATCTTTCAGGCAAGAGAGAAGGAATCAGAAGAAAATTTACAAACTGAAAGTAAAGAACTTTCAGTCCCCTTTACTTTTTATATACTGAGTGGATTTACAATCGTAGGAGGTTCTTTTCTTATACCCGGGATACTTTTTTATTTATTATTTTATGGATTTGTAGTCCCTACAATTTTTAATAATCCTTTTACATTAATTCTCCTTTCTGATTGGAGTTTCTACATTTCAATGTTATTAATCCCCCTCATTTTAATTGGAATTTATCTTTTACACCTATTTTTTGTAATTTTATTTACTCGATGGTGGTACTCACTTGCTGAAAAAAGAGGTCCTTCCCAAGGAATATTTGATAGGAATATGGAAACATCTTCGACTAAATTGGATTATTATCATTTTGGTTCCTTTCTCATGAAATATCCTATTTTTGCAGTTTCACGTTCTCCATTTCCTTGGATACTTAATTGGGAGCTAAATTTTATTAAATCTAATAAAATCGGTAAAGGAACTGTTCTTGAAGAAACATTTATTCATAGTCATATTAATTTTGGGAATAATTGTTATTTAGGAACATCCTCTCACATGACAAATCACGTAGTAGATGGAGTATATGGAGACGAAAATTTGACATTTGTGGGCATAGAAATAGATGATAATAGTATTTTAAATGTAGTAACTGGAGGATTACCTGGAACAGAAATGGGGAAATATTCCACGTTTTTACCTGGAGCAACAACTATTAAATATGATAAAGTGGGTGAAAATGGTGTATATGGAGGTTTTCCTGCTAAAAAGCTAAGTAAAAAGGAAATTTTGTACATGCTTGGAGGTGAATACGATGGAGAATGATGATACAATTGAGAGTAACCTTGAAACATTAGATATATCTCAATTTCCTATCACAACAAGTGCATTTACATGGTTTCCTATGGGATCCGTAATTTACATCATATTAAACATTCTTTCATTGATGATGCCCTCAGTAATGATTCTTACATTCTTTGAAGTTGCAATGGATTCCAGTTTCTTCCATTGGAGGGTTTACACAATTTTTATTGATATTTTTGCTTGGTGGGGAACTTATATTTTATGTACTTTATTTTTGGGTAAATTATTCTTGATTACTCTGAAACTAATCCATATACCCAAAGAAGGATTATTTAAAATGGAAAAATCTGATAAAGATTACTACTACTATTGTTTGAGAGTAGTTGTTAAAAAATTTATTTTTTGGATATGGAATAACTTCTGTTTCCCTTGGGCAACAAACGCTGCTTTTAAATGGTGTGATATGAAAGCTGATTTCAAAAGTACCATGTTCGATGGTTGGTCAGATGTAGAATTTATTGATTTTGGAGATAATATGATGATCGGTCAAGGGGCCGTGGTTTTATCTAGTATTATTATAAGAATTGATAATGAAGATTACTTTTTGATTAAGAAGGTAATATTAGGTGATCATGTCGTTCTTGGTGGACATGCTATTGTAGCGCCGGGAACAACAATAGGAAAAGGTACAACTCTTGGAATATGGAGCATTACCCATATTGGACAAGTTTTGGAACCTAATTTCATATATATTGGTCAGCCTGCGAGAAAATATCAACCAACACAAAAATTCATTGAGTATGGTAGGAAACTAAAGGTACGAAGGTTAGTTGACACAGAAGAAAAAGTACCATATGATATCAAAATCAATGATCAATGAATTACTTCATTTTTATCTAATTTTCTTTTAACTAATAACAAACACATGGAACTTGTCAATACTCCAAAAAATAGAAAATAGTTACCCATTGGGATAATAATTATTACCTCATCCTCGTTTAATTCCCATTTATATATTGTAGATCCATTAGTGATAGATTCTATTACAGTTGAGACGCCTAAAGAACTCATAGTTATCTCAACAGTTGTTAAATTCCCATAATCTAAAATAAGTTTGTTATTATCGATATAATAATTTAAAAATCCTGCTGATTTAATAGCGTCCCCAACTAAAGTTAAATTTGTAGGAATTGGAATCAAAAATAAGTTCGCTGCTTTATAGCTTATGCTCGACCAATTCAAAAAATTTAAAGAATTATTATACGCCATGTAAAATATATTGTCTTGATTCCTAATCCAAGAACCTCCAATAATATCATATTCTTCGACAGAATAATTTACAATTAATGAACGCTTTCCTTCAAAAGACTCATTATAAACAAATTCAACAATAAATTTAGTGAGATCTCCAATATTATGATTATCTCCAGTTGAATTAATACAACTCCAGATATAATAATCTCCATCTTCGGACGGAAATGTTGAATCTCCAAGAGTAGTATTTCCACTAGCATTTGGAGCAGCTAATAGAAAAAATACAAGCAAATTCAATAAGATTATTAATGCTTTATGGCTAATCTTCATTTTACCAGATTTTTTTTTAGATGTTTATAATAATTAACCTATTAATAATATGATATTCATAAATTTAAGTTTAAATGGTGATAAAATGTTTTGTTGAAAAAAAAGAATAGATTTAAAATGTTCAAGGTATAAATCTATTTTAATTAAAATTCTATAAAAAAAAAATGAAATAATATGTCACAACCAGCAAAGTTTTCCACAGGACAACGTATAAATTGGGCAATGGCAGCATTTGGTGGACAACTGATCCAAGGAATATATGCGGCACTTCTACCAATCTTTTATGTTGATTACCTTGGTTTAGTAGAAAGTGCTAATGTTATATATATGATTCAGATAGTTTATGTCTTAGTTAATGCTTTCAATGATCCAATTTTTGGATTTCTTTCAGACAAATCCAGATCTAAAAAAGGTAGAAGAATTCCTTTCATGCGTTATACTGCTCCATTTTTAGGATTAACATTTATCTTAGTATGGTTTTCACCAGGTTTAAGTAGTGGTGAAGCTGCGATATTTTGGTGGATGGTTATAATAACATGCCTTTATGATACAGCTTACACAATTATATTCCTAGTATACTCTGCCTTATTACCGGAAATTACTGAAAACGAAGAAGAAAGACAAGGTATGAAAATTATGGCATCATTCTTTAGTCTAATAGGAATGGTGCTTGGATTAATCATCCCAGACATTTTTCGACAAATGTCAATGTTCTTGTTACAAATGAGCATGATTGGAGTTGGATTAATAGGTGCAGCTCTTATAATGTATACTACATACAAGTTTAAGGAAAGACCGGAATTTACTCAAGTCGACGAACCATTAGGTTTAATAGAAGCAATTAAGGCTACATTTTCACGAAAATCATTTTTAGTAATAGTTAGTGCAAACTTTATGGCTATCTTGATCCAATCCTTAATTATAGGTTCTCTTTATTTCGTAGCAGATTATATCACTCAAGGTGATACATTGTTACTCCTTGTCGCTATATTCTTACCATTGATTTTAGGTATATGGTTTGTACCAAAATTAACCAAAAAGTGGGGAGTAGTTCGTACAAACCAATATTTACTTGCTTTAGCAGGTTCTGGACTTGTACTACTTTTCTTTTTCACTGATAGCATGTTCCCTTCAGAATTAATATATCTTCCATTACTGTTAGCAGGTTTTGGATTTGTTGGACCGTTAGTACTTAATGATATAATGTTCTTTCAAGTAACAGATGAAGATGAGTTGAAAACTGGAGTAAGACGTGAAGCAGCATTTTTTGGAATAAATGCGTTAATTACAAAACCTGCTCAGAGTCTAGCAATAGTAATTCCAACAGCCTTATTAGTTGTATCTGGTTTTGTACCAAGGATTGGTGATGTTCTTCAACCTCAGCCAGATTCCGCCATTTTAGCTATAAGACTTTTCATAGGACTTATCCCAGGTATTGCGTTAATACTCGCATCATTAATATTGATATTATATCCATTGAAAGGTGAACATTGGGCGCAGATTCAGAAAGATATTTTGATTTTGCATGACGAAAAGCATAAAAAGCTTGAAGAAATGACCCGAGAATAGAATTTACCAACTTTTTTTTCTTTTTATTTTATTTTGACCATGGAATTCAGTTGATATTAGAAGCAAAATTATATAATTTTTCGTATCTTATTTTTTTTAATTAAAAAGAGAAAGATTTAACATGATAAAATTAGTTCTTCTACGACATGGGGAAAGTACTTGGAATAAAGAAAATAGATTTACTGGTTGGACAGATGTGGGATTAAGTCCTAAAGGTATAGAAGAGGCAAAAATAGCAGCACAAGAACTCAAAAAAGAAGGATTTACTTTTGATCTCGCGTTCACGTCAGTCCTCAGACGTGGAATTCACACTTTATGGCTTGTATTAGAAGATATGGATTTAATGTGGATTCCTATATATAAATCTTGGCGTTTAAATGAAAGACACTATGGAGATTTACAAGGATTATATAAAGCTAAAATTGCTCAAAAATTTGGTGAAGATCAAGTTCTAATTTGGCGTAGAAGTTATGATGTACCGCCTCCCCCTCTTAAATCAACGGACCCAAGATATCCCGGTAATGAACCTCAATATGCTAATTTAAATATAAACGAGATCCCATTAACAGAATGTTTAAAGGACACTGTAAACAGATTCTTACCTTACTGGTCTGAAGTTATTGCACCAGAAGTGAAAAATGGTAAAAAAGTTATAATTTCTGCTCATGGTAATAGTTTAAGAGCATTAGTTAAATTTTTGGATGATGTTCCTGATAATGAAATTGTTAATCTAAATATACCAACAGGAATACCATTAGTATATGAATTAGATGATGATCTAAAACCTATTCGCCAT
>JAGXNQ010000131.1 GCA_019894955.1 Promethearchaeota archaeon
CATAAATTTTAATTACTGTCTCAGGCAATTTAATCGCGTAATATCCAATGAATACTGAGGCAAAAATTGAAAAACTTCCAAAAATAGCCATTATAAGTGAAATCTTCGTAGCATCATTTAATGGAAAGAAAGAATAGTGAACATTTTTAAATTCGTGATCAAAAATCGTATCAATTGCCCCTGTTATAGCTTCAGATATTAAAATTGTAGGGACAATTTGAAGTGGAGTATAACCAAGTGCTAATAATAATGGACTCAATGCCGTTCCAAATCCCATTCCAGCCATAGAGTCCATCGCTTCAAATATAAAAGCCAGAATAATTATATTAAATAATAATAACATCGAATTCTACCCTAAATTAAAAATGAAAATAATATCATTGTCAAAATATAAAAAATAACAGCAACTATGCATTTGCTGGACGATTTTTTTGATATTTTCATCCTTTCCTTTATTGGTAAATTATCTATTTCTTTTGCTTCATTACCAATATTCCAATCAGTAGACAATTTTCTTTAATTATATATAATTATATTTAATTAAATATAATGAGTATCCATTATTTAAATATTTATTTTTCATTCCCTTTATGCTTCTAAAAACCGAATTAAGTTCGGCATCCCACCTTTTTCCCAGATCTGATTTTATCTAAAAAACACAAGTTGTATAATAAGAATATTTTTGAAGTATAAGCTATTTATTATAGAAATTAAGCAGAAATAAAGGTGATTTAAGTCTCACTAAGTGAAGATGAGTATAATATTATGATTAAAAGGTGTCTAAGATGCTCGATAGATAAAAAGAATTTCTCTCTTATCCGAGTAATGCAAATGGATACCTCAAGTTCAAATTAAAAGTCAGAAGTACGCAACTGCTTGCCCTGCTATTGATCTTTATAATTACCATCCTTATAGTGGAGGGGGAAAGATTATTCTAGCGCTAGCATTAGAGATGGGTAGGATTAAACCTTCTGAGGAATTACGTGATTTAGTTTATAAATGCACTGAATGCGGAAACTGTGCTATTGCTTGTAAATTTCTTGGTAATTTAGAACCTCTAGAGATAATAATGAGGCTAAGAGAAAAACTAGTTAAAGCTGGATTTGGTCCAATGCCAAAACAGGAGGAATACATACAATCAGTTAAAGATTTTAATAACCCCTATAAAGAACCTCATGAGAATAGAACCGATTGGTTACCTAAAGATATTAAAATTGATTCTAATGCTAAAGTTCTCTATTATATTGGATGCACCTCTTCTTATAGGAGAAAAGAGATGGCGATAGCTGCTGCAAGAATTATGAATGAAGCAAGAATACCATTTAATATTCTATATGATGAAGAATTTTGTTGTGGCAGTCCAATATTAAGAACAGGCGAACTTGATACGTTTAAACAAGTGCTTAATAGAAATCTTGATGTTATTGAATCAAAAGAAATAGAAACGATTGTATTCAGCTGTGCAGGATGTTATGATACTTTCAAGGTTGATTATCCCTTGTATAGAAATTATAATTTTGAAGTACTTCATACTGTGGAATTTTTTGATAAGTTGCTTGAAAATGGAAAAATTAAATTAACTGAAAAAATACCGATAAAGGTGACCTATCACGATCCTTGCCATTTAGGAAGGAATGCAGAGAGATATGAAGAGTGGGATGGCGAGGAAGTTCACATAATGCCTTTAATTACCATGAATATCCCTCCTAAACCCAAACGAACTGGAAAACGGGGTATTTATGATCCACCACGGAACATACTAAAAAAAATACCTGGATTAAAGTTGGTTGAAATGGAAAGAATTAGAGAATATGCATATTGTTGTGGGGCGGGTGGTGGAGTCAAATCTGCTTTTCCAGAAATGGCGCTTGATACTGCGAAATTAAGAATAGAAGAAGCAGAAGATACTGGAGCTGAGGTTATAGTATCAGCATGCCCATTTTGTTCCACGAATTTACAAGATGGAATAAATTCGAGAGGATCTAACTTAAAATATTATGACATCAGTGAGTTATTGTTAATGGCTATGGGTTTAGAACCCGAAAAATTAAAGCATATATTATCGGAGGTTGATTAACCATGCTACAAAAACAGGTATTAGAGAATTTTCAAAAAATAGTGGGTCCTGAAAATGTTGATGATAGTGAAGTAATGACCAACGCATATTCATATAATTGGTGCATGGAATTTGTAAATAGTTCGGAAGGTAAAGAACCTATCCCTTTTTCTTCAATTCCAAAAGCAGTAATACTACCTTCAACGGTAGAAGAAGTCCAGCAAATAGTTAGACTCTGTAATCAATATAAAATCCAATTCAAAGCTCAATCTACAGGACTTGGTCCTTGGAATCAACCTTCCTCCGAAAATTGTGTAATACTCGATTTAAGAAGAATGAATAAGATCGTTAAGATTGATCATAGATCTCTTTATGCAGTAGTAGAACCATATGTTAGCGGAGCTCAATTACAAGCGGAAACCATGAAATTTGGTTTGACTGTTCACATGCCAGGGGCAGGACCTCAAGTTTCCCCTTTAGCTAGTGCTACTAGTATGAATGGTCCTGGATTTACCTCTCCACACACGGGTCACAGTGCTCGAAATGTGTTGGGTGTTGAATGGGTTTTACCTGATGGAGAGATTTTAAAATTAGGGTCTGTTGGAATGAAAAATGACTCTGACTGGTACATCGGAGATGGTCCCGGCCCAAGTTTGAGAGGAATTATGCGTGGATGGGCAGGAGCAAAATCAGGTATAGGTGTATTTACAAAGGTTGCATTCAAACTCTTCCCATATCCTTGCAGTACCAAATTCAAACTAAGTGGTAATTCACCTGATTATGAATTTGAAATTCCAGATTATATGAAATTATATGTGATGGACTGCAAAAGTTATAGTCATTTAGAAAAAGTTTTTCTAGCTATTGAAGAAGAGGAAATATCTTTCATTTGTAGTCATCTTTCAGGTTATGGTTTAGGAGCTATCTTTTCTAATAGTATTGGATCATTGATGGATAAAATTCCAATTGCAGGAATGCTAGTACCCTTGGTAGTGCTCATAGCAGCGAGAACTAAAAGAGAATTTGAATATAAACAAAAAGTCATGAGCAAGATACTTATAGATTTTAATTTAGAAAATGTAATAGGAAGTAAATATACTCCTAATTCTCTATTTTATGCTGAAGCATTACGTTCAAATTTAGGTCTTCATGGTTTTATCGCTACAGGAGGATTTCAATCATCAAAAGGACAATGTGATACAGTAAAAGTATGCGTAAAAACAACTAAGGAGAGTATTCCCTTAAAAAAGAAATACATAAAAAAAGGTGTAATTGGAAATGATTTTGGGGAAGGTGTGTGGATAACCTCATATGAATCGGGACATTACTTCCATATCGAATCTCCTACAATGTTTGATCAAACCGATGAGAAAAGTGTTAAGGGTATGGCTGAAAACATGGAAGAGAATTATCAATTTGATTTATTAAAACACCTTGGGGCGCCATTTTTTGTTGAAGGGGATAAAATGCATGATTTGTTTGGTCCAGAAATGATGAACTATCATATATGGTTAAGAAAAATAAAGAAAGCATTTGATCCAAATGGAATTGCGGATTCAGGATTTTATATTAGCGCAAAATAGTTGATAAAATTATAAATTTAATGAGTGAGATTAATGGATGAAAAAAGTTTAGTTAATTCGAATGCAAGAGGATTTGCCGGTCTTATTAAAAGTATAATGGAACCACTAAATGAGAATCCTGAATTTAAAGAGAAGTATAAAAATTTGGACAGAAAATTTCTCATAAATGCCTCAAATCTAAACCACGCTGCTTTGATAACAGTTAATCAGGGCGTTTTAAAGGTTGAGAGCGTCCCAAATAAACCAGATTCTAATTTAAAAAAGAAAACTATTGGGTGGGATGGATATATTTCCATGGATTCTCAGATTTTTCTCGCACTGGCTATGAACAGGATCTCAATAATAGGAATAGGTATGAAATGGTTACTAAGAAAGGTAAAAATGGGAGGAATTTTAAAACTACTTTCGCTACTAAGTATTTTTGAGTTTTTAAAAAAGTAATAACTGGTTATCATAATGCCTAATATAGATAAAATTTTGAAAAATTATGAAGAAAAGGAAGTAAGTACAAATTTTTTTTTGCTACATGAGAAAAATAAGCTCTGGTTGGAAGGTTGGGTTCATCTAGATGATTCCTTAGAAAAATTTCTTTCTTTTATAGAGAGCGAAATGAAATATTCTTGGGAAAGGAATGATCTTAAAATATCAGATTACCAAATTTTTCAAATTGATATGGAAGATAAAAATCAATTAATAGAAATTAAAACAGAATCACAATATGGGCAAACAAGGAAACAAGATGATATTTACATTGTTATATTGTCGAAAGAATCTAAATATCGATTAATAGAAAACATTCCACTTTTATTTGAATGGTTTCAAAGAATTTTAAATCAAGATTAGAAAAAATAATTGGTGTATAAAAATTGGGAAATAAGAAAAATAAAGAGCTTGAAATTATAGAAGCTTGGTCGGGACCAGGAAGGAAGGATGAAAAGATTACTGTCTTTAAACCGGAATTTGATGCGATTCATATAGATATGAAACAAAAAGGCAACTTTGAATGGTGGTATTTTGATGCTCGCCTTGATAATGGGTACACTGTAGTAGCCTTTTTTCGAGCAAAACATGAACGTTCTGGGAAGACAGGCGTAGAAATTACGATCTATAAGCCTAATGACGAGAAAATTCAAAATGTTTATGATTATAAACGTTCAGATTTAAAAGCTTCTCGTGAATTAGCAGATATCCAAATTGGAAAGAATTACATAAAAGCTGATTACTCAAATGAGAAATTTCCTACATACGAGATATTTTTAGATGAAGGAGAATTTGGATTTCACTTGAAATACACTGCTGAAATTCCAGGATGGATGCCTGGAAAGGGATATACTAAATTTGACAGTTTAGGTGAATTTGGATGGGTAGTTCCTTTACCTAAAGCAAAAGTAGAGGGAACTATTAAAGTTCATAATGAAACTCTTTCAGTGAAAGGGATGGGATACCATGATCACAATTGGATTACTCTTAACATGATTAAGATTGTTAATTATTGGCATTGGGGTCGAATTTATTCAGAAAACTTCACTGTTGTTTATGCATATATTCAGAGCAATAAAAAAATGAATGAATATATAATCCCGGTTTTGATGATTGCCAAAAATAATGAAATAATTCTTAGTACTGGTGAATATCAATTGAGAGAAACTAATTTTCAATATGACGATAAGGCAAAGAATAATTATCCATTAAATTTGGAATTCACGCTCCCTAATCAAAACAGAATTGCACTTAAAGTTGAAAATATCATTGATTCTGATTACATGCTTTCTGAATTTAATCCTATTCTAAGATTTTTAGCTAAAAATATTCTAAAATTAAATCCAGGGTACTTTAGACTAAATTCAAAATTTGAGATAAATTTCAACTTTAATGGCGCTTCATTTAAAGAAAAAGGAACTACGCTCCATGAAATGGTTATATTAAAGCAATAAATAAATTTTAAATAATTTTTATATCCATCTATTTTTTAGATTCTATAAATATCCAACAAAGAGCATTATGAAATGTTTTATTTCTAAATGGAGATGACTTACTTATTTTATTTAACTCATTTATATCATAGCTTGCTTGAAGTCCAAATACAATTCTTTAATATTTAAAATATGGGCATTATTATACCCTAAATGTTTAAATACACGCAATATTGCACTCAAACAAGATTCCACTTGGAAACTTCGTGAATAATACTTGATAATCTCAAGGTAAATAAAGTGACTGCTACAGAATTGATTGCGTTTAAGAATTTAGATACTGATTATAAGGCCCGAATAACCCAAGAGATCATTGATCTGCGGAATCGCAACCACAGCTATAACGACTGTATTGACGCCATTGATAAAGAATTTCAAGTAACCGTTACCAGACACGATGTCTACAAGGTCTTACAAGACAAAACGGAAAAAACTCCAATAGCGATCAAACCAGAGAAATCGAAAGTAAAAAACGTTATAAAGTCGTTGGTCATCTCATTTTTGGTAATACCATCGATTATACAGGTTATGGTCTTTTTAGGAATTTTAATCATTCAATTTATCATTCACCCCTTAATATATCCTCTATTCTATTGGATGACGTATTTTTCCACGATAATAGGCGTTTTGACGGTAATTATCACGATCTCATGGTATTCTAAAGTCAGAAAAAAGTTTTCATCACCAATGAAACAATCAAAAATTTCAGCCATTCGCCTTATAATCTTGATTGTAACTATTGTAGGTGTGAGTCAATTAGTATTATTAGTTTTTCATGAAGAATTATTATTTCAAGTATCCTTTGTTTTATTAATTAGTTCATTGATTTTTCAAGGTGTTAGAACTATTACAAGTATTTCTCTTTCTTTGGCGTATAGAAACAAGAATGAAAGAACTACTGATGGACCGCTAGTTAGCATCATATTACCAGCATATAATGAAGCCAAGGTAATTAAAAATACTATTAATTCTTTAATTCAACTTTCCTACCGAAAAAAAGAAATAATTGTGGTTAATGATGGGTCAAAAGACAATACCTTAAATATAGCAAGAACTATTGCTAAAAAACAATCGATTAAAGTCATTTCCAAAACTAATGGTGGAAAATGGAGCGCTTTAAATAAGGGAATCGAAAAAGCGAATGGTGAGATAATAGTTTGCATTGATGCTGATACTATTCTGGAAAGAAATGCCATCGAGCATTTAATTCCATACTTTGACGATAAAAGAATTGCCGCAGTGGCGGGAAATATAAAAGTGGGAAATAGAAATAAAACTTTGACCAAATTACAAGCATTGGAATACGTGTTGGATCTTAACATTCTAAGAAGAAGTGAATCTTCCATTGGTAAAATAACTGTTGTCCCAGGTCCTTTGGGAGCATTTAGAAAATCTGTTATAAAGCAAGTAGGGTTCTACTCGGGAGATACATTTGCGGAAGATTCTGATCTCACCATGAAAATTATTAAAGCGGGATATAAAATAAAATATGAAAAAAGGGCTTTGGGATATACTGAAGCTCCTAGTACTCTTCTTGATTTAGCTAAACAAAGATATCGTTGGTATAGAGGTCAAATACAGACAATGAAGAAGAATATAGGTACGATATTTTCAGTTCCTTGGGTTTTCTTTAATGGGATTATTCTCTCTTGGTTTACTTTCTTTACGTTATTATGGCTATTTGTCTTAATGATTAATCCCTACACCACATTTGTTATTTATACCCTCCAGCCAATCTCAATGCCAAGTGTTGGAGTCCCAGAATTAATTAACGCCATTTTTTTTCAAGCGACGCCAACACTTTATATTTTCTGGTATGTCGTGTTTTTATTTTTAGATATATGTACTGCTATATATGCGATAAGGGTAGATGTAAGAGAAAAACCAAAATTATTAATCTATATCATCATCTATAAACTCTTTTACGTGAACCTGATCGATACTATTAGAATAATTAGCCAACTAGAAGAGTATTTAAACTATCCCATGAGATGGGAGATTGCTCAAAGGAGTGGTAACATCAAGCATAGGTAATCATATGTCTATGGGCATATTGTATCAC
>JAGXNQ010000132.1 GCA_019894955.1 Promethearchaeota archaeon
AATTATTCCTGAGAAAAACAGGCACGCTGCAAATAAAGTTATAAACGATATAAATCCTAATCCAGTACTAAAAAAATCTATATATGTATTAGCCAAGAGATTGCTAGGGATTAATACAAGAATATATCCCATCAGAACTACAATTAAAATCGTGATTAAAAAGAAGAAATAAAATTTCTTTCGTTGTTTCTTAATTTCAAATACAATTGTATTAAATATTGGTAGTACTCCATCTTTAACACTTTCTTCACGCTGCATTACAGTTCTCCTCCTTTTAATTTGTTTTTCTCATCATCCATTGTTACCATCTCTATGTAGACTCTTTCAAGTTGAGAAGTTCTTGGTTGGATATATGATACCACTGAAAAGTCAGTTTCGAATTCTCTAATTAAGATCTTTAAAATTTCCACTTTTGATTCCTTTTTTCCATCAAAGAAAATCTTAAAACCCTGATTATCTTGGTTGTATACAATTGGGATTTTTGATATTCTTGGATCCAAATCTTGATCTAAATAAGATTGAAGCCTATTTGTCATACGTTCCAATATAGATGCTAAATTCTCTGGTTCAATATGTTCAAGAAGCACACAATTCAATTCATTCGCTTTTAGTGTAATGGCTAAATTTTCAACTGTATCAAAGCCAATTATTTCTCCGTGATTTATCAATGCTATTTTATCACACACTTCAGAAATTTCATATAACATGTGTGATGCTACAAATATAGTTTTTCCAGTGGATTGCAAATCTCGAAGGAATTTTCTTATTTCAATGCGAGCTAATGGATCCAAACCAGTTTGAGGTTCATCCAAAATAATAATATCAGGATTATGGATTAAAGCTTGCATAATACCAAGTTTCTGCGTCATTCCCTTGGAAAATGTTTTCACGTTTTTGAATTTCCAATCTGTCAGTTTAAAGAATTTGAGTAGCTCATCGATTCTGTCATTAATTTTATCTTTTGGATAATGTTGAAGCTTTGCGAAATATCTAAGTAATTCATATGCCGTCATGTTGTAAAAATTGGGGATATCAATCAAGAATCCCATCTTGCTTAAAGCAGCAGATACACCTTGTAGATCTTGTAATTCTCCGTTATCTGTATTTATTAAGATTCTACCCTCGTTAGGTCTCAGTATTTTAGCAATCATCTTAATTGTCGTCGTTTTTCCGGCACCATTAGGACCAACTAAACCGATAGTCTCTCCCTTGCATACCTCTAGATTTATTTTGTTAACTGCTATAAAATTACCGAATTTTTTAGTTAAGTTTTCCAGTTTGATTACTGTTTCTGACATTTTTAATCGTTTTTTTTATAAATTTTTATTTAAATTCTAACTCTAATATCTGATTATCTATATTTTTTAATAACTGAGTTAAACGCTCAATTTGATTTTTAATAAAAGGTCTTCGTCGTTTTAAGTGATTTAATTGTTCTTCTATTGATAAATCTGCTATTTTATCTATGAATTTCCCCCCAAATCCAAAAATACCCATAGGTGGACCTAACGAACCTGGATGACCGGGAGAATCAAAGGATTTTTCAAATGAATTTGTTGATAAAATGAAATCTTGGATTGTTCTGTCAAAGAATTTATTAGAAATATCTGTTGATGCAAATAATATTGATTTCATTGATTCTCTCATTTCTATTTCCTTTTCACGCATCGTATTTAACGCTTTTTTACCCTTTTCAGTGAGCTCATAGACTTTTCTTGAGTCATCGGGATCGGGAGGTTCTCGAGCTTCAATCAAATTTTTGTCTCGAAGATCTTTAAGTATAGTATACATCGTTGAATCTGATGGGGTCCAAAAACCTCCTGTCCGTTTATCAATTAATTTTTTAAGCTGATATCCGTGTGATGGTTCCTTATCTAAGACTAATAATACGAATAGGTTGACAAAGCCCTTTTTCATTGCTTTTTCAAACTTATCTGTTATCTTTTCGACCATTTTATTTCACAAAATCAGAGTTGAAATCTTTTTTTCGATGCATCGGTAATCGATTACATCGGTAATAATAGTATGAATATTATAGTATAAAAATGTTATGATTATTAATTGAAGGTGTCGAGAATATCTTAAGTGATTTAGATTGTACTATTCTCTCAACCTTTTTTCCCTATCTTTAATGTATTTCTTTACTGGGCGAAATATTAAATAATATCCTCCTTGATAAGATTGGTACCCATGAAAAACTTTCCCTATTTTTGAACCAAAATAATACCAAAAAAGATATGATGCAGATAGGAATACTGAAATGATATTCATACCGGGCTGAGAAATAACTCCGTAATCTACTCCAAAAAGCAGGAAAGAATTCCATAAGAAATATTTTCCAGGTTCGTTCGAGGGTATATCAATCCATGGAAGAACATTTAGAAATCTAATATTAATAAAGTCGATTGCTATTAAGATTTCAATCACCCAAATTAAAGATAGATAGATTATGGCAAGAAAAATAATCCAATCTTTATTTCTCTTACGTAAATATTTTCTATAAAGATAAGAATTAAACCATCCAATCACAAAGCTAATAATCAAACTCTCAATATAACCCACTTTCATTCACTCTCTAACCAATTATTTGATACATACCAATCGATGGTATTTTTTGTAGCAGATCTAAAATCTGGAAACTTGAAATCAAAACCTAAGTCTTTTATTTTTTGATTCGAAAAGAGATATTGATGTATCGTGTACTCTGTCATTGGAGTATCGACGGGCGGTCTTGATTTTAATTCTCGAGCTTTTTTTTCTTTCCGTTTATTTAATCTATAAAGGACTTTTGAAAACAACTTGAAGAAAGGCCACCAAACAGGAAAATTAAAGTAATCTACATTCAAGAGATCTGCGACATATTCCATGAAATCTTCTTGAAAACAAGAATCGATTATAAGATTGTAATTTTCCCCTATGGATTCGCTTTTTTCTGAAAGAAAAATCGCAGCCCTTACTAAATCCTCAACGTGGATCATTGGCATCGCAAGTCGTTTTCTTTTTGGATACACATGGACACCCGGACCAAATCCTGATTTGTGTATGAGTTGAAACACATGAAACATTCCATAAGCTTGAAAAGGTCCCATAATTGGTGCTGGCCTAATAATAGCTGTTTTCAAGCCATGATTTTCGGTATACTCTTTTATCAAAAGTTCTTGTTCCATTTTACTAATACTATAGTTATTTGGAGGATTAAATGGTTCTGTTTCATCAACGGGAATTGGATATCCCCTCTTGGTTTTTTGATATTTAGGTTCTCCATATACACCACATGTACTCCAATGAATAAATCGTAAATTTGTTAAATCTTGAGTCTTTAGTATCGTATTAAGCAAATTTCGTGTTCCTTCTACATTGATTTTTCGTAGTACGTTTAATTCCGCAAAATAATCATATAAACTTGCAGTATGAAAGATTATGTCAAATTCATTATCCATTAATAGGTTTTCAAGAGACTTTTGGTCAGTTAAATCCGCGGGAATGAATGAAACCCTTTCATCCTCCAAGATATCCGTCATATTTTTGAATCTGGTGCTAAAAACGGTTTCTTTAGTCATTAAATCTAACCTTTTTTCTAGAGGTAAGTCAGATGCAATGATTTTCCAATTAGGTTTGGATTCTAAGATCTCTTTGATAAGGAATGTTCCCGTGTGTCCTTTCGCACCGTCTACTAGTACTAATTTACTCATTCTCTATTATATATCAGATTATCCCCTTTAATTAATATTCGGATTTCTTGACCTCACATTAATAAGTTTTAATTTTACTGAAAATCGTTTTTGAAATTATACTTGTTTGTAAAACTAAATATTTTCCTTCTCTGAGAGAGAACAAGGCTAAAGAGCATTATAGTTGATGTTATTAGATATTGTATTTCACGAAATGTTATCGTCATATTACAATGATATTTTATCTAAAAATAGCTCCTATATATTAAAAAAACACTTTAAGCTAATATTCAAGGTGATATTTAATTAAATTAATCACATGTCATATTCCAGAAGCATATCTGAAGGGAATCGAGGATCTCGTTAATATGAATATGTACCCCAATCGTTCAGAAGTTATACGTGTTGCAATTCGGGATCTACTCAAAATTGAACTTAGTACACTCCTAAGAAAGGAGTAATTTATTTCTTTTTTTCTCTATTTTATATTATGTTAATATGCATGATATTCATAGGGTCATAAAGACATAAAGAGGGTTGTTTGAATGATCGAAATCGTATTTTGGATCACAATTTTTTTTGCCAGTTATCTTCTTATATATTTTTCAGCGGATTTTTTTCTGGACAATTTGAAAGAGTTATGCTTAATCCTCCAACTTTCACCGTTCGTGATTGGTTTATTGGTCTTAGGTATCGATCTAGAGGAGTCAATAGCTTCAATCATAGCCGCAGTAAATGGGCTTCCCATCATAGCAGTAGGAAATGTCATGGGAAATTCAATCATATCTTTAACTTTATGTTTTGCGCTTCCAGCACTACTTCAAGATATTGATTTAAAATCTATATCAAGTTTTTATTTTATTATCTTGTATAGTTGTCTAGGGGCTATTTTGTTTAGTTTTCTCATCTCTTTCGGTTTATTTATTTTTGGTATTATAACTTTAATTTTATACGCGGTATATGTATTTAATTCATTAAAAGTTCTTTCAAAAAAGAAGAAAATAGATCTTATTGATATGAATGAGGTGACGGAAGAGATAAAAGGTTGGAGTACTGATACCAATCCTCATTTGAAGCTCAAAAAAATATTTTTCATAATATTAGGATTTTGTTTAATATTACTGGGGGGAGAATTCCTAATTATTTCAGCTGAAAATATAATTATGTTAACTGGATTAAATGAAGCATTTTTTGGTTTTATTATCATTGCGTTTGTCACTAATGTGGAAGAATTAACCTTGGTTTTTAAATCAATTAAGAAGAAAAGTGTGGAAATCGGACTGGGAGGAATGATTGGAAAATTAATATGGAATTTATCCTTTACGTATGGAATTAGCGGTATCATCGCAGTGGTGATAGATATAAGTGTAATCCTAATAATAAATTGGTTATTCCTATTATGTCTGATACTTTTTTACCAAGTTAAATCCAAAACTCATTCATTAAATAGAACGGATGGTGTAATATTATTGGTGTTTTTCATAGTATTTATTATTACTAATATTCTCACTACAATCTAAAAGAGTTAGAGATTAATGCTCAATCTTTTTATGGAATTTCTCATTTTCCTTCCTAATGGTTTATACTCATCAAGATTTTTCTTATATTGATTCTCATGTTCATTTTTTTCCTCCCAATCTCTTCAAGGCAATCTGGGATTTTTTTGAGATGCCTGATAATGATGGAAACCCTCGTGGATGGTCCATCAATTATAAATTAGGGATTGAAGAATTAGTTGAGTTTTTAAGAACTGAAAAAGTCAATTCATTTACAACATATAATTATGCTCACAAGAAGGGGATAGCTGAACAAATCAATGAGTGGACATATCTATTTTCTAAAACTTATCCTGAAGCTATTGCCTTTGGATGCGCTTGGCCTGGTGATGATAATAAACTCGAATATGTTCAAAAAATTATTGATGAATATAAATTTCAAGGGCTAAAATTACAGTTATTAGTTCAGGATTTTTATCCTCATGATGAGCGAATGTTTGAAATTTATGATTTCATATTAGATCGAGGGAAATGGATTAATTTTCACTGTGGTACGGCTCCTTATTCCAATAAATTTGTTGGCTTCAAGCATTTCACTAAAATGATTGAACGATTCCCCGATTTAAATATAATAATTGCTCATCTTGGAGCATATGAACATGATAAATTTTTCAAATTAATGGATAAGCATGATAACTTATATTTAGACACTGCGATGGTGTATATTCCATTTAATTTATTTGAAAAATGGAAAAAAAATATAGATTATCCAGACAAAGAGTTGCTTATTTCTTATCAAGATCGTATTCTTTATGGGAGTGATTTTCCAAATATCCCGTATGATTATAAGTTCTCCACAAAAGGATTATTGGATTTGGATTTAGAAAGAGGAGTATATCAAAAGATATTTAGTGAGAATGCTAGGAAAATATTTAATATAACTTTATAAAATCCCAGAATTTATTTATCTAACGGGAATTACAATATTACTAGACTGATGGTCATGACAAACATGCCAATAATTATACCAAGAATGGAGATATGTTCGTTTCCTAGTGATCTTGAAGCAGGTAATAACTCATCTAACGAGATATAGATCATTACACCTGCAACGATAGCAAGCATCGCACTTAATAAATATGGAGTAATAAAGGGAGTTAAAATTATCCAGGTAACAACGGCACCTAATGGCTCGCTCATTCCTGAAAGAAATGACCACTTAAACGCTCGCTTTTTATCTCCTGTACAAGCATAAATAGGTACGGCAACTGCAATTCCTTCAGGTATGTTATGAAGGGCTATAGCTACTGCCAAAATAATACCTAATTGAATTTCTGTGATTGTTCCTATGTATGTGACCATTCCCTCGGGAAAGTTATGAATAAATACGCCTAAAAATGTAAAAATTGATGTTTTTACTAGATTGATATCAGATTTGCGTCCTCGCCCATCGTGAGGTCGGATTCCTGTCCCATCTCTAGGTCCCTGACGAAGCTGTTTGCGTACGCCATGTCTTTTATTTTTAGCTTTTTTATGATATAGAACGTGATGTGGGTGAGGTTTGCATGACCCATTGTTATTCGTTAAAATTTCTATCGAATCTTCGAATTCATATTCATGTGAGATGAATGCATCAATACCAAACATGATCAGCATCCCTAAAAAGAAAAACAGAGACCCTTCTAATAACCCTATGGATTGAATACTTTCTTGTAGTAATTCCACAAACGCAATAAATATCATAACACCAGCTGAAAATCCCATAATGAAAGAAATGAATTTTGGATTAGGTTTTTTCATGACAAGAGCGACAAGGCTTCCGATAGTTGTAGATAAACCCGCAAATAACGTTAATAAGATAGCAAATATATAGGTCTCCAATTCATATTTCACCAAAACAGGTAATTAATTAATATTTCTTCTTTTTGAGAGATTCATTTAACAAATTAAAAATTATTAATTTAGACAATCCTAATTAAGTAATAGTTTTTAGTGGATTTAAAGCTTTAGAAACATCAAAAGAAAAGAATTAATCCACATTTAACTAATATGAATACCAAAAAATATAAGTTAGGAAAAGAGAATAATTAAAATTAGTGAATTCTAATTTTACTGCAAATCTTATAGTTTTACTAATTCAAATTACTATAAATATGGAAATACATTTTCTTAAATAAATCTATACACCAAATATTTAGATCATGAAAGAATTAACTGTTAAAGATAAGCTCTTCTTTTTTGAAAAACAATTCTTTACTCTTGATGGATTGTGGATGATTTTAGCTGAAGAAAAAACGGATTGGAATACCGCTTTAGAAATAGATCTAAAAGTCTGGCTTAAATTGTTGAAAATTATAATCAGGAGACTGAAAAAATATCTAAATATTACTAGTTCTGATATAATTGACTTACTTGAAATTCTCACTTTTAGATGGTCGGTAGAAGGTTGGAAAT
>JAGXNQ010000133.1 GCA_019894955.1 Promethearchaeota archaeon
TAGCTTCTCATCATGAATGGAAATTTATATATAATGAAGCTGGTGATTTACCACTTCCTTTTTATAGTAGACAATTTAAAGGATTGAAGTACAGAGAATATGATACTTCCATGTGTACCTATTGTAGCATGATTAATGGATTATTATTAGTCTTATTGAAAAATGCATGGAATGGAGACACGTTTGGTGGTATCGAATTTCTAACTGGAAAAATTATGGAACCCTCACCCGGTATGAATAAGACAATCCTTGTTGGTCAATGTCAATATAACAAAAATAAAGATCATCCTAATATAAACGAGCTAGTTCCTATTAGAGGGTGCCCACCTTCAATGGAAGATATTCAAAATGCATTTGAAACATGTGGAATAAAGGTTAATCCTCTCATGTTTCAAGGAGACGGTACAGACGCTGGGGGTGTCATCTTTTTACAAAAATACAAGGGCAAACCTGAGTTTAAAGAGTCATTCTATAAAATAAAATAATTTTTTTTTTTTGTATTTAAAAATTAAATCAGATTGATTGAATAATTCATTTTTCAGCAAAGAACAAGGAATATAAAAATTAGTATATAAAAAAAAAGGATTAAAATTTTAATTTAATTTTCTTTCGCAGCAATATTAATGAGATAACTCCAATTAAACTGATTAGAAGTAAGAGATCATATCCACCGATTATATCAGGAATTACTTCAAGATCTATGAGTTGAACATATAGATTTTGAATATCTTCTGTATTGTCTAAATCGTCAATTGAATAGAATTCAATCTGATGGTTTCCCATACCTAAACCTGAAAGAGTAAATGCACTAGAATAATCAATCCAGCTATCATAATCAATTCTATATTTTATTGAAGATACACCGCATCCATGATCATCACTTGCACTCATAGTAAATAACGTAGAACCATTTACAATATTTGTTCCACTATGAGGTATAAAATCAATTGAAGATACAGGACAACAGATATCTTTCATTATTTTAACCATGGATTGATGTTCAAAACCCGCCAAATCTCTAATATAGAATTTTATGTATACTGTTCCATTATCTTTCTTTTCCCATTCAGTTTGATCTACTGTATCAGTTAATCCCGAAAATGTAATATTGGTAACTCCGTTGTCCAATGTGTACCATGAAGCATCAAAATTATCTTCGTTGATCAGAACTTCGAAATCTGGTCCATTTACCCCACAAAACTGATTAGATATAGGCTCTATTATAGATATTTCAGGAGCGATAATATCAATTTCATAATTTAATAAGATCATATCACCACTTCCAGTGCCAAAGCTTTTTGTATATCCCCCTATATAGAGATAATTTGACGAATCGAAAGTAATACATCTAGGTTCATCATCTTCATTAGATCCAAAGAATTTCTCCCATTTAATTGAACCTGACGCGTTAAAGATTAATGTGAATATATCATAATCTCCCTCACTAAAGCTATTTGTGTTTCCAGTAATGTAGATGTTACCTAAATAATCAAGGGTTATTCCTCTTGGATGATCAAAACCAGTACTTCCCCAAGCGGTATCCCATTGTAACGTACCTGCACTATTATATTTTATTAATGCTACATCTCTGCCGCCAAAACCTCTAGTATCTGAACCAGCAATAATATAAATATTATCCGAAGAATCAATCTCTAAACCTGCAGGCGAATCATAACCACCAGGCCCCCAATAACGTGCCCATTGAATAACTCCTGCACTGCTGAATTTTATCAATCCCACATTGGCAGAGGGTCCTCCATGACCCCATGTTGATCCGGAATAATAAATGTTATCTGCGGAATCTACAGCAATATGACCTCCCCATTCTCCTTCATTGGTACCCCATGAATGATTCCAAATTTGATTTCCGGCATTAGTAAACTTTGCTAAGAACCAATTTGCGTCTGGTACATCTGGACCGAAACTTGCTGTTGAACCACCCATGTATACATTACCAGAAGAATCAAATGCAATTCCATTTCCAGAATCAGCATAAATCCCTCCCCATGTATAATTCCACTGTAAATCCCCAGTACTATTATATTTTAAAAGGAATGCACATGAATCTGCTGGACCAAAGCTCTTAGTTAGTCCGGTGATATAAATATCATCGTAAGAATCTATTGCAATAAAATTTGCCTCCTCTGTTTCAACTCCTCCCCATGTTATGTTCCATTGCTGAATTCCTGAAGGATTGAATTTGATTACAATCGTGTCTCTTCCTCCATTACCAAAAACTTCAGTAAATCCTGTAACATAATAATTTCCATATGAATCAAAAGCAATTTGTCGACATTCATCTCTACTTTCTCCGTCCCAAGTCTTATACCATTCCTCAACACCAGTATTATTATATTTAAGGATTAGGGCATTTGTAGTTATTGCATTAAAGCTATTAACCACCCCAGTTATGTAGGTATTATTTGAAGAGTCTATTACTATACCTCTACATTCCTCATAATCTGTACCGCCCCATGTTTTATTCCACTGCTGAACTCCAGAATTATCATACTTAATTGAGACAATATCACTACTTCCAGCACCAAAACTCTCCGTGTAACCACCGATATACATATTATTAGCTGAATCTAATACTAAATCTCTTGGTATATCTGAATTAATACCTCCCCATGTAAAATTCCAAAGCTGATTAGGAACACCATCAAATTTCGCAACAAAAATATCATAACCACCCACTCCAAAACTATCTGTACTTCCAGTAATGTAGATGTTACCTGAGTTATCGAGTGTTATTCCTCTTGGTTGATCATAACCAGTACTTCCCCAAGCTGTATCCCATTGTAACGTACCAGCACTATCATACTTTATTAATGCTACATCTCTGCCACCTAGACCTCTAGTATCAGATGCTGCAACAATATAAATATTATCTGAAGAATCGATTTCTATATCTGCTGGTGAATCATAACCACCAGGACCCCAATAACGTTCCCATTGAATTACTCCTGCACTGCTGAATTTTATCAATCCCACATTAGCAGAGGGTCCTCCGTGACCCCAAGTAGATCCGATATAATAAATGTAATCTAAGGAGTCTACAGCGAGTCTACCCCCCCATTCTCCTTCATAAGTACCCCAAGAATGATTCCATAATTGATTTCCTGCATTATCAAACTTTGCTAAGAACCAATTCGCATCGGGTACACTTGGACCGAAACTTGATGTCGAACCTCCCATATATACATTACCTGAAGAATCGAAGGCAATTCCAGTTCCAGCGTCAACATAATCGCCACCCCATATTACATGCCATATTTCATTACCTGCATTATCAAATTTTGCTAAATACGCATCAGTATCTTCTGCCGCATTAGTTTTTAATTCACCTGTTATATAAATGTTATTTGAGCTATCTAATTCAATATAATGTGAAGTTGCTATATAGCTACCACCTATTGTCACATAATTCTCATAGAGAAAAGGATCAATCAATGAAGTAAGAGGATATTGTAATTCATTAGTTTCAGTTTCAGTATAACGTATGTAAGTTGCGAAGTTGTAGAACGAAAAACTGAATATTATACTCACTAAAATAAGTCCCAAAATTGAAATTTGTTTTAAATTTTTCATAATCTTACCTTTAGATTATAATTTTCATTGGATAGGATTTCGCATAAAAAAATCCCACATATAAAACTTATACCAGATTATTTATACTTTTCTGTCTAAAACAATTATTGGATTATTGGATTAAAATTGGACTAAAAAGCTACATTATTTAGCAAATTTTATAGTAATTATAAATTTGTTAAGACAGAGTTGGTGAAATAATGTCCAAAGAAGTGAAAGATAGAATTTTTTGGAGCATTAAAGGTGTATGGTATGTACTTTTCAGATTTATTTGAATTTTATTTAAGTTTTTCTCAACGTAAATATCGAATTTTATTTAAATCCTTGACAAAATGAATTAACGTTAATTGGTAAGACATCATGATTATATCCCCCTTCTAATAATGCATATCTTTTCCCATCACATAATTTTGTAGCGTACTTTTTCATCATAGCACCAAGAGTATTATAATCTTCTGGCTCTAAAAGGCCTCCCCAATCGTCTTTACCCTGATCAAAGCCAGCACTCGCGACAAGGATATCGATATCATGCAAATTTTCCATGTATCTCTCTACTCTGGAAATATAATCCTCATTCGTGCTTGAATCTGGATTTAGGATATCTACTCTAAATTCGTCGCTGCGATGGCTTAGGATATTTAAATTGCCATCGCCGGTATGTAAATCAAAGTCAAGTACAAATCCCGATTTTATCTTTCTTTCCGAGAATAACTTTAATAAGCTTATGCTTATATTGTTAAAGTAACAAAATCCCCAGCAAGAATCAGAAGAAGCATGATGTCCAGGTGGTCTTATTACTGCAAATGTAGGTTCTCCTTCAAAAGCTTTTTTTGCAGCTAATATTGCTCCTCCAGCTGCAAGTGAGGCTAATTCAAAGAGCGTATAATCTCGTTTAATGTTATCATAATGTCTTTTAGAATGAGCTCTTAAAATATCTTCCTTAGTAGCTGGTTGCGGAGAAATAAATTCAAAATCTTCATTCTTTGATAAAATTTCAACGATTCCTTCTAATCTCCCTGAAGCGGCGGCGGGATCCATTGCATAAGTTGAGTCATAATATCTTTCATGGAATATAATTTTCATATTAGTATCACTAAATATATATTTCTTCTGATTACATTTAACTCCTATTGAATTTGCCGAAATGTACTATAAATGGTTATCTAAATATTTAATATATAGCATAATAGAATTTTCTTTTATAAAAATTCAAATTTAGACAAAGGAGTCAATAATATTAAATATGATTTTAAGTTCTTTTCTCATGTAAAGCTTTACATGAATTATACTTTTGTATAGATATAGGGATGAAAGAATGTCTAAAGAAGTAAAAGAAAGAATAAGTTGGAGTATGAAAGGTGTATGGCATGAAGCATGCGCAGCAGAAGGGCATTGCTCTTTTTATTTTGGAAGAGACAGAGAAACTCCTTGTAAATCATTTCAATTATATCAAATTGAAGAAGGAAAAATAGGAGATGTGGATATCGGAGGTGTAATGGTAATTCATGTAATTGATTTATATTCTAATAAAGCTGCTGATGTATTAACTAAAGGTGGAGAAGGAGGGGTATATCTGAGCAATAAAACTACTGAAGAACAAAAAAGATACTTGGAACCTTTTTTTAATAATAGAATTCCTGGTGGGATGATTCTATCGAAAGTTTTAGGAATAAAATATGTGGATATTAATTTAAGTCAAGAAGGAAGTACTTTCCACGTTACCATGCCTTACGGAGAAATGAAATTATCCTATACTCCAGGGCTCGACGGAAAAAATCCTCAAAAACTCGAAAATTCTATATTCGGTATGTACCTTTCAGATTTAAAAATCTGTAACACTCATTTCTGGAAATATAATGATTTTGGAAGAAATTGGGATTTCAAGAATAGAAGTGGGGTTATAGCGAATTTCGATTTAAAAGGGAAATCAAGGAACTTTTAAACCAGAAACTTTTTTTTTCATCATAAACATCCTAAATATTTGTAAATAAAAACAATCAGCTTTGTTTAAGTGAAATTTAAAATATTTTAAAAATTCTAATGACAGATTATGATCCGCTTTTCTATGAAAAGTTATTTAGTTTCATCAAGTATTTAGATAGCTTTGGTTTGTGAAATATAATAGAAATAGTTACTTATCTACTTGCTGCATTCAAAAAAATACAAGGTAAAAAGGAAAAATAATTTCGATTCTTCTATTATAACCTTTTACTCAAGATATCAATCATATCTTTAGTCATTTTGGAAAGATTATATTCAGGATTCCAGCCCCATTCTGCTCTAGCAAGTGAATCATCTATGGACATTGGCCAAGAATCCGCGATAGCTTGTCTGAAATCTGGTTTATAAGCGATCTTAAACTCTGGAACGTGTTTCTGTATTTCTAAAGCCAATTCCCCAGCAGAAAAGCTCATCGCCGTCACGTTATATACATGTCTTTTTAATTTCGAAGGATCGGTTTCTAACAAATCAACCATGCATTTAGTACAGTCGGGCATGTACATCATTGGGAGGCGAGTTTCTTCCTTGAGAAAACAGGTATATTTTTTTTGTTTTATTGCTTCATAGAATATCTCTACAGCGTAATCTGTAGTTCCTCCTCCTGGAAGGGTTTCACTACTAATTATACCAGGTAACCTCATTGAACGCGTATCAAGTCCATATTTTTGATAATAATATTCAATTAATAATTCTCCAGAAACCTTACTAATACCATACATAGTGGAAGGTTGCAAAATGGTTTCGTTTGGAGTATTTTCTCTTGGAGTTGATGGACCAAAGGCAGCGATAGAACTTGGCCAAATTATTCTATCAATACTATAAGATCTAGCTACTTCTAAAACATTTAAAAGCCCATTTATATTGATATTCCAAGCTGTTTGAGGCATTTTTTCGCCGGTTGCAGATAAAAGCGATGCCATGTGAAAAATCGTATCGATCTCTCTTTCATATATGACTTTAGATAGGGTGTCCTTTTGGAGAGCATCTAAATAGATCACTGGTCCTCCTTTGGTGATAATATCTGGTAATGGGGTCTTTCTACCCGTCGCAATCACGTTTTCAGAACCATAAATTTTCCTTAATGCTGGAACAAGTTCCGAACCAATTTGCCCAGCAGCTCCAATTACTAAAATTCTTCTCATTTAGATCATTTTCAACTATAAAAGTATCTGTAAAATCATAATTCTATCGACTAAAAAAGGTTTATTACTTTCAATCCCATTGCTTTCCCGAATCAATTTGATGAGAAAAACTCAAATACTTTTCTAAATACCTTAAGATTATATCAAATTAGCGATTAATTTTTTAATTATATGGTGAAAAATATGAAGAAAGATCCGCAAGCATTTCTAAAAGAAGAAATGACAGAGTTAAGGCACAATAATTTAGAATGGGTAATTAGGCATCTCGAGGCAGGCTCTAAACCACATTCGGTTGTAGATGGAAGAGAAGTTTTGATGCTTAACACCAATAACTATCTAGGATTAGCAACTCATCCAAAAATTGTTCAAGCTAGTATTGACGCTACTAAAAAATATGGTGCAGGTGCAGGAGCTGTTCCTGTTATCGCTGGAACATTTGATCTGACAAGAGAATTTCAAGAAAAATTCGCTAAATTTAAAGAAGTTGAATCTTCTTTATTATGTCAAACTGGATTCGCTGTAAATTCAGGATTAATACCAATGTTAGTCGGAAAACAGGACATTGTTGTATCTGACGAGCTTAATCATGGTTCAATCATAGATGGAGTAAGATTATCAGGTGCTAAACGAGTAATCTACAAGCATAATGATGTAGGAGATTTAGAACGACAATTAAAAGAAGCCGAAAAAGAAAAAGCAAGAAGAATCTGCATTATAACTGATGGAGTGTTTAGCATGGATGGTGATATGGCCCCATTACCAGGGATTGCTAAAGTAGCTGAAGAATTCGGAGCAATGATATTTGTAGATGATTGTCATGGAGAAGGGGTATTAGG
>JAGXNQ010000134.1 GCA_019894955.1 Promethearchaeota archaeon
GGATTTCAATATCGAAGTGTCCAAGGTTTCCAAGGATTACGCCATCCTTAAGCCTATTAAACATTTCTTTTGTTGGAGGTATCACGTGTTTACACCCTGTAGCAGTAAGTATAATATCCGCAATTGGTAGAGCATCTACTATAGGCATAACTTGATATCCAGTAAATTTAGCTTGGAGCGCTTTAATCGGATCAATCTCGGTGACAATGACGTTTGCACCTAATCCCCTAGCTCTCAATGCCATGCCTGATGAGCAGTGACCGAATCCTGCAATCACGCAAACCTTCCCAGCAAATAATACGTGCATTCCATATATTGCTGCAACAATCCCTTGTCCAGTCCCTAATTCATTATCAAACTGATTTTTACAACGAGCATCATTAACTGGGAACAAAGGAACTTTTAAATGGCCTGCTTTGTCCATTGCTTTAAATCTTTTTACACCGGTAGTAGTTTCTTCTTGACATCCTATGATCGTTCCATTTTCAATTAATTCAGGAAATTCTTTATGAGCAACTACAATCATATCAGCACCATCGTCTATAAGAATATTAGGTTTAGCTTTTAAGCATTCTCTTATACACCAATAAAATTCTTCATCTGTATTGCCATGCCATGCAAAAACATTAATTCCTTCTTTAACTAATGCAGCTGATACATCATCTTGGGTTGATAAAGGATTACTTCCACATAAATAGACTTCTGCACCACCAGCTTTTAAAGTTCGAGCTAAATTGCCAGTTTCTTTTGTTATATGAAGGCATCCAGCAATTGTAATGCCCTTTAAAGGTTTTTCTTTTTCAAAACGTTCTCGAATAACTTTACCAATGACAGGCATTTTATTTTCAGCAATATATAATGCTTCTTTACCTTTTTCTGCTAAAGTTTCGTCAGCAACTTTATAATTTACCATATTTAACACTTTTGTTAGTTATGATCTATAAAGTTTTAATTGGTTTATAAACGTTTTTTTAATTAAAATGTTATTTATGTGAAGAATTTATTAACATTTAATTCATAATATATTATGAAGTATAATGAATCTACAAAATATGGAATTAAAAAATGAACAAGAGTTTCAATCTCTCCTTAATGCTTTAAATTCTCGTTCTAAACCAAGAATTTCTAAGATTTCTGATACGTTGGGTATGACTCGTCAATCATTTCAGACTAAATTCTCTATATTGATATCGAATCAAATAATTAAGAACTTTACAATTAATATAAATCCGAGATTAGGGCGAAATAGAATGAAAATTGTAATTTTAGAAATTAAAACTAATCCAAAAGAACCACATTTAGTACAAGATTTAATTAAAATCCCACAATTAAAAAGTTTAGATGGAATTTTTGGAGAATTTTCACTAATTGGTTTATTACAATTCAGAACAGTAGATCAGTATCATGAGATATTACATGTTGTAGATCAAATCATGACAACCTCATATTCAAAAAAATATCAGATGATTGAGGTAATACGCATCTATAAGATGAATGGAATCCAACTAAATGAAATTGATTTTGACTCAAATTATGAAATTGATGATGTAGATTCTAATATACTTGATGTATTAGATAATAGTCAAGGATTAAAACCAATTTCTACATATGAAGTGAAAAAGATTCTTAAGCAAGATTTAAATATGGAAATTTCCCAACCTACAATCTATAATAGAATTAAACTCCTTGAAAATTCAGGTATTATATTAAATTATACAATTAATTTTAACCCTAGAGCTATTGGATACAAAGGGAAGTTTATAGTTAGAATAAAACCAAGTAGTCCTTCCGAATATGATGATCTTGCAATAAATTTGGAAAAAATTAAAGAAATCACGGATTTATTTAGAATCGGTGAGCAATATGGCCTTTATGCAGTTGTTCGTGTTAAAAGGATTGAAGATTTCGCTAAATTTATTAAAGAATTATATAATGAAAAGATTGAAGATACTTATACAAATTTCATATTAGATGAACTCATACCAAATACTAATTTTACAATCTTTTAACACATAAAAATTAACTTTTATTGAAATAATTTAACTTTAATTGCATTGTCATACTATATTGAAACGATGAGGATCTTTTTTGAATTAGTGAGTAAAAAGATAGGTTTTTCAAGAATTGGACGTATAATTCTTTCAAAAGAAGAAAAAAGATACGTGAGTTCTCCGAATATCGTTATTCCGATTAAGAGATCACTAGTAAATATGGTAGATTTTCTTGAAGAATTTGAAAAACATCCCTTATTCTTGATTTCGAATGAAATTTTTCTAAAAATATCATTTTTACGAGCAAAATTCAAAGAAAATGGATTTCTCTATACCCACTATGGCATGATTGAAAAATTCCAAGATATTTTAGAGGAAAATAAGGATATTTTCCTTGAAGATAATATTATCGCATTAATTCCATTTAATAATCCCACGACAGTTTTGAATAGGGAATTTGCTCGAAGAGAAGTTGAACATCATATCAAGCTTTCTCAAGAATTACTTAGTAAAAATCCTAATTTGAATTTTGGTATTACAATAAAACTTTTTGGTTATGCCGAATTAATTAAATTATATTTTCCCTTAATTCAAAATAATCCTAACGTTAAAATCCTCAACTTTAACGACCTATTTGAATATAAAAGGAACTTTCGAAAAATCTTACAAATAATTTTTGAAACTCGAAAAGAAGTTGATCAAAATCTATTATTCATGATATCAGGTAAAATCTTGCCAAATTCTTTTCCACTTTTGGTATATTTAGGATTTGATCTCATAGATAGTTCATACATGTTATATATTTCTTCTAAAAACTTTTATGATACAGTAGAACATTTATTACCAATACATAAGATGCAATTTTTCCCTTGTTCTTGTTGCGCTTGTAAAGGAAATTTGAAAAAATTAGCTTCAGATAAATTTTCAAAAGAAAAAGTTGAGCAATTAGCACTTCATAATCTGATTACAGCTAAAAACCAAATGCATAAAATTAAACAATTCATAAAAACAGAAGATTATAGAAATTTTGTTGAGAAATCATCAATGAATGACATGACCTTATTATCAATGTTAAAAGTTTTAGATCATCAATATTTTGAGGAAATTAGATATGAAACTCCAATCATGCAATCAGATAAACTTATAGAAATTATTGGTCCAACCTCATATTTTCGTCCCGATTTCCAAGAATATAGAAAAGAATTTATGAATAATTTTAATCCTGAACCATGGACTAAATTAATCATATTATTGCCATGTTCTGCTAAGAAACCTTATTCTGAATCACAATCTCACAAGAAATTCCTTGATGTGATGCATAAATTCAAAGAATTCCCAGATTTTCAAGAATTCATAATAACATCACCTTTAGGAGTAATACCACGTCAGTTAGAGGATATATATCCTGTAAATAGTTATGATATTTCAGTTACAGGCGAATGGGATTCAGAAGAAATATCAATTGCCCAAGATATGCTGAAAAAAATTATCATGAGATATGATCCAGAAATCCCAATTATTTGTCATTTTTCTGGAGAAGCATATCATGAGATAATAAATAACGCTCTGAGCACTTTACCTCATAAGGTTTTTTTTTCTGAAGTTTTTAATGGTGTATCTTCTTATGATTCTCTCAAATCGTTTGAAAATTTAATAATTAAATGTAAAGATATTTTTCATAGATTTGATCCAAAAAAAAGTCAATATCACAAATCTTGGATACGTAAATTCGTAAAAATCCTCGATTATCAATTTGGAAAAGGAATTGGAACAGCTTTATTTTCAGATGATGTAAAAATATATCCAAATAAGGATAAAACGCATATCAATATCAGAGATGTTAATTCTAAAAAAAATATTGGTGTATTTATCAAAAAATCTGGACAATTAGAACTTTCTATATATGGTTCAAATATAATTAAAGATTTAATTAAAAATACTAACTTTATAGTCTTTGACGGAGATCATATTAATGGAAATACATTATTTAGACCAGGAGTTAAAAATTTTAGTGAAGATCTCAAACCAAATAAAATTGCTTTTATATGGAACCAGACAAAAGAGGAAATAATTGGAATTGCTAGGATGATCGTTGGATCACCATATATTAAAAATTCTAGCACCGGTCCAATTGCAAAAATATATGACAAAATGAAAAAGTGAGCCTTACATGATTGATAAAGTAAAAACCCTTCGAGCTAGAACCATTCGTAGATTACAAGGATTATCTTCTGAGAAATTAAACAAGCCGGTAACTTATTGGATAAATGAGGATCGTTTACTCGACAAGGTTGGTAAAGAATTTACAATCATCCTCAGAACAAAAGGATGTAGTTGGGCGTTAGGAGATCGAGGAGGCTGTACCATGTGTGGATATATTCAAGATTCATGTGTTGATGCTATTAATTCAGATAACATAAAAAATCAATTTATGCATGCTTGGAATAATAAATTAGGAGAAATCCAAAATGATAAGGAACATTATATCATCAAGATTTTTAATTCTGGCAGCTTTTTTGACGATGATGAAATTCCAGAAGATTTAAGAAAATTTATTTATGAAAAAATTGCAAATGTCCAAAATATTACGGAAGTTGTCGTGGAGTCTCGTACTGAGCATTTAAGTAGAGATAAATTAAATAAAATGAGGTCTGAATTAGGGAATAGGCAAATTGAAATTGGTATAGGACTCGAGACTGTAAATGATTACATTAGATTAAATTATATTAACAAGGGGATGACTTTCAAGGAATTCTTAGATGCAGTTAATTTATGCAAGCAATGTGATATTGGTATTAGAGCATACTTATTATTTAAACCTCCGTTTATTAGCGAAGAGTCAGCAATCGATGACTGCGTTGATTCTATTAAAACGTTGATAGATATGAAAATTAACACAATTTCCATAAATCCGGTTAATATTCAACGAGGAACATTGGTAGAATATCTCTGGCAACAGAATCGATATCAAGTACCATCATTTTATTCTCTTATGAAAAGCTTGAAAATGGGAGTAAAATCCCAAGAAATGCTAAAGAATACAAGAATAGTATGTGATCCATCTGGTGCGGGTTCAAGAAGAGGTATTCATAGTTGTTCTAAAAGGGAATGCAATACTTTGATGAAAGATTATCTTAAAAATTTTGTACTTTCCCAAAATATTGGATATTTAAAGAAATTGGAAGAAGAAGAACAATGTTACTGTAAATTGAACTATCACATGCAGAAGATGTTTAATTAAAGCAATAAAATTAAATATTCTTTTTTTCAATCAAGTTAGAACTTTTCTGGTGTGAAAATATAGTTATGTACTTTTTTGTCTAAGAACGTGTTAAAACAGTATATTTAAATATTAGCTATCAATTTTTAACTTTATATTTTAACATTACATTAGGGAAAGCCTTGAAAAATTGGGTAAGAGTGAATTTATTCTATCTCGGAGAATCTAAGAAACATCATATTTTTAGAGCAAAGAGATGGGATAAATCTTTGGAAAAAATACTGTATAAATCAATATATTCTGAATCTTATGAAGAGATTGGTTCTATTAAAGAAATTTTTGGACCTATTACTCAACCCTTCATCTCAATAAAAACATCTTCCATTAATGAGTTCAATCTTGATAATAAGTTCTATATTAAAATGGGCTAATCTTTGAAGTAGTTGTAAAAATTAAGTTAATCAGGTGAATATTATTTCAAGTTGGAATATGGAAAATTATGATGTAGAGGAAAATCTAAAAGTTAAAGATGGATACTGCTTAGAATGTGGAAAGAATGTATTGTTAGATGAAAATCGAGGATTGATGGTTTGTGAAGAATGTGGTCTAGTTCATTCCGAAAATCATATTGATCATGGTCCAGAATGGCGAGCATTTGATGCGGATCAGAAGAAAAAAAGAACACGTACAGGAGCTCCAATGACCTATATGATACATGACAAGGGTTTAAGTACCATGATTGATTGGAAGAATCGAGACATCTTTGGTAAAGAAATTCCTGCTAAATTAAGAGGTCAAATTCATCGATTACGAAAATGGCAGAGTAGAATTAGGGTTTCCGATGCAACAGAACGTAATTTAACATTCGCCTTAAGTGAACTAGATAGAATGGCATCTAATCTAGAACTGCAGAAAAATCTCAGGGAATGTTCAGCAAAAATTTATAGAGATGCCGTTGAAAAACATCTTATCCGAGGAAGAAGCATTGAAGGAGTAGCAGCAGCAAGTTTATATGCCGCATGTAGGATGTATAAGGTACCTAGAACGCTAAATGAAATTGCTGAAGTAGCACGAGTAGATAAAAAAGAAATCGGAAGATCCTATCGTTTCATTTCAAGGGAGTTAATTTTGAATTTAAATCCTACTAAAGCTGCAGATTTTCTCACTAGGTTCATTTCAGAATTAGAATTATCAAATGAATGCCAACAGATGGCGAAAAAAGTAATTGGAATGGCTGAAGTTAGAGGTTTAACCTCTGGTCGAGGCCCTACAGGGCTTTGTGCCGCAGCTATATACGCAGCAAGTATTTTGACTAAAGAAAGAAGAACTCAAAGGCGAATTGCACAGGTATCTCAAGTAACTGAAGTTACTGTGCGCAATAGATTCTCGGAACTAATTGAAAATCTAAATTTAGGCATTACTTTTAAGAAGAAATAATACTTGCTTTTCGTGCTTTATTTGTTTAATAGTGATTAGCCGTGTTATCTCAATATTACACCATTTAAAGATACTTTCATTTTATTTAGATCTTATTAATTATTAATTTTAAACAGGTCGGGTTAAATGAAGCCTGAATCGACAAGATTAGTCAAACAAGCAGAAGTGAATTTTTTTTTACACGAAATAAAGCAAAATTTCCCTAATTTTGTAGCAGGAGTGATTACTGATCGAAATGGATTTCCAATCGGTGCAAACATATCAAAACGACTTTGGATCCGAGAAAATACATTAGCATTATCAGCTATATCGAAGAATAGGGAGATGAATATTAAGGATCCAAATTTAGTTCCGCTTAAATTTAATATTGACAAGGGTAAACGCTACAGGTTATTTCTGTTACTAGAAAAATCTAAAAATCATAAAGAGAACATGAAAACTTTAAAAGAAATCATTAGAACTCAAAATTTATTTTAACTATATTTTCATTCATTGAATTACTTTAGATATTTCATAATTTTAACTGTTTAAAGCAAGCCTTAAGTTTTTAAGTTTAAATTGTTATCTTTAAAAGTATAGGAACTAGATAGAAGTTAATTTTTATTATCTTCGAAAGGAGAAGATTCACGTTGAGTTATTCCAAAGATGAGGTAGCTTTAAGAAAAATTTTAAAAACAATCATCACAAGCACTCCGGGGTTAAAATACGCAATTATCATTGATGATACGGGAATAACAATAATGAGTGAATCTAAATTCACGTTTTCCAATGAAGAAGAGATCTCTGTAGAAAAAATTGGAGCAATTGGAGGAGCTGTATTTACGGCAGGAGAAGAACAAGGGCATATATTAGGAT
>JAGXNQ010000135.1 GCA_019894955.1 Promethearchaeota archaeon
TACTTAAATCCGCATGAATTTTCAATCCTTCTGGATCTAAACGCATTAGGTAGCGTCTTTGCATTGAAACAATAAGCATCCTACCATCATTCAAAAAACCCAATCCCGACGGAGAATCCTGCATTTCTACTATAACTTCTGATTTACCTTTTGCATCAACGGCAATGACTTTTTTTCCAATAAAATCTGAAAAGAACAACTTTCCGTTTCGCCAGCGAGGACCCTCTGGAAATTCAAGACCAGATAATAATACTTTGGTCTCCATTTTCATATTTATCAATTTGATTCTCATTTTAATAAAGTTACCTTTTTTATATATTCGCCACAAGGTCCAAAATTCTTAAAAAATTTATTGCAATTCTTAAACAATTTTTAATGATAGTTCACCAAAAAATCGTAAAAATTATATTTCTCCAATTATTTAAATTTATATACATACCCCCCATGGCTCAGTTGGTTAGAGCGCGCGGCTGTAGATTTTGATTCGCATGCTAAGGTACATACCGATGATGCAATGTCAGCCGATACCGTGAGGTCCCCGGCTCAAACTTACTTTCCACTTTTGGAAGGAATGAGATTCCGGGTGGGGGGACTAAACTTTCTTCTTCATATCATTAATATTTAGAAATGTAAATAAAAGAAGAAAAAATAGGTTTATTTTATTGCCACTCTTAATTTTCGCCTAGTTAGGTATATAATTAATCCCATTGACATAATACTAGATAAGGTTAAAATCCCTAGTTCAAATCCAAGAATTGTTGTTCCAATATTGGTAAGGATTAAATCAAGATAGAGTTTTGACGGATTGTCTAACTGGACTAATACATAGTTATTATATGATAAACGTGCTATTTTCGGTATTTGAGAAAGCTCTATTCGAATGGTTGTTGTACTATTAATCCACATGAGTTCTGAATAAAATTTTTGATTATTTGTATTATAGATTTCTAAGGGTACTTGTTGAGAATAAGGATATTTGTTTGCGGGTTCACTGACATCTCTTATGGTTAGTGATAGAGTACCATTATCAGCATTGTAATCATAGTTGTTGCTAAATCTGTAGGCTGGTAAGTAGGGGTTATTATACCAAGGAAGGAAGAACCAAGCTAATGAAGATTTATTAACAAATTCAAATATATCTTGTAAATCTTTAAGAGTGGCATGCTTAAATTTCCAAGTTTCAAAATATAATCTTACTCCTTCAATGAAATTGAGATGTCCTATAGTTTGTCGTAATTTTTCTAATATCAGAGGGGCTTTACGATAAGAAGCAAAATAGTAATCTGTATTTGAAGAAATGAATTCATAAGTAGACTGATTGATTTTGGATTGTAGAAGTTCATTGTGATAATACATCCGAACCCTCTCTATATATGGAGCTAACTGATGATAGGAATAATCGAGTGTTTGAAAATATTCCCAACTTCCATAATAGGATTCTCCATAATATCCTGTTGACCATTCAGCAAAACCTTCGTCTAGAAATCCTATATCCACCTCATCGTTTCCGATTAAATTATACCACCATTGATGAGAGATTTCATGAACCACTATAAGTTCAAACCACCATAATCTATAGGATAAATCACCGCCCCATCCATCTATAGCTTCAGTACAATACACTTGAGTTGGGTATTCCATACCTCCATATTCAGTATATTCTTCAACGAGATTTAAGCTATAATATGGATACTTCCCGAAAGTCTCATTAAAGAGGAGTAATGCTTGTTCAGCATATTTAAGACCATTTGAACTCCAAATACTGCTAGATTTAAAAAGATAAAAGATTGAGACATTTACTCCATTTACCAACTTTGATTCTACCTGAAAATAGCGAGAAGCGGAAAAAGTCACTTCTCTTACTGGATAGCTTGTGTTATAATGATACCTGATTGTTGAACCTAAATGTTCTTTATCTTGTAGAGCCCCACTAACAGCGAGGAGCATCGCATCAGGAACTTCTATATAGAAATCATAGTAGGCCATATCAAAATAAAATGGGTCACCCACATGTAAATAAGGATCAATGTTCCATCCATCTTCATTATCATACACGCAGGCTATGGGATAAAATCCCGTGAATTTATAGATTCTTGCGTTAAGAATATCTGCTCCATGAGAATTAGCTCTATCGTAAGGACCATCTGGAAGAGTTGCATTAAATTTAATAATAAATTCAGCATAGTTTTCTGGTTCTAAATCATTAGTCAAATTTACCCACATTATCTGCTGATCGGAAAACACTTCAAAATCTAAAGCCAAAGACGGATTATCCTTATCAGTTATGTTTATTATTTCAATAACACCTGGTCTTGTCTGATATTTCATGCCAGATAAATAAAGATGAAAGGGAATTTGTGAAAGATTAATGAGATCATTGTTATAAAAATTAACAGTCAAATTGCCTTCGACAAAAGAGTTAACTTCATCCATAATCACGGATAATTCATAATGGGAGTAATTATCATTATTTTGACTTAATTTTGGAACAGGTTCAAAAGACAAAGCTGATCTAGAATCCAATATATTTGTTTGCTTATGAGAAGTATTATTAAATACTAGAAAACATGCCGTAAAGCAAATAGATGTAATGAATGCTACGGATATCAAGATTTTTAAATTAAATATCTGAGAACGAGTCATGCGATTCCAAATAAGTAAAGTAATTTTTTTCATTAATTAGAATAAGATCCTTGATAAATATTTTTGCTAAAATATTGTAGAGTTCGAAAAATTCTTATTTTAGTCGTAATTATTCAACACTATAGAATAACAATAATAATCATTTGAGTTGAATGAAAAAAAAGAATACTGCTGTTGTAGGTGCTGGATGGTTTGGTCGAGCACACGTGAGAAATTTCCATGACCTTTCTAATTTAGTGGCGGTCTGCGACAGTGATGAAAAAAAACTTGATATTATTTCAGCTCAATATGATACAGTTAATACTTATACAGATATTAGCGATTTGATTAAAAATGAAGATATTGATGCCGTTAGTGTAGTGACCCCACCGAAGTTTATTCCATCCATTTCAAAAAAATTCGCTGATGCTGGTATAGATATATTGATGGAAAAACCCATGGCATTAAAACTCGAGGAATTAACAGAATTTAAAAAATATGATAATCTTCGAATCATGCCTGGATTTATTGAATTATTTAATCCGGTATTTGATAAATTACTTGAACACGTATCTGAAATTGGAGAAATTATATCTATTGTATCAAAGCGAGTAGGTTTATATCCAAAGCGAAATTGGGATATGGGTGTGATATTTGATCTATCAATCCATGATATTTATCTTCAAGAGAAATTGATGGGTAAGGAAAACATTGTTAATGTATTTGGAGTCAAAAAATGCTTTAAAAATACTGAGCATGCTGATGCCGTGTTTATTTTACTTGATTTTGGAAGTGCAATCGGTCAAATAGAATCTAATTGGCTCACACCCTCTAAGTCACGAAGCATGTATGTGAATGGAGAATATGGGGGTATATCCATTGATTTTATCACGCAGCAAGTAAATATTCGAACGGGTATTGATTTACAAGGAGAAAGACCAGTCACTAAAGATGTGAACTACACACCCTTAAGAGGAGACGAACCTCTAAAACGGGAAATTGCAAACTTTCTATATGATAAAGAATTGAAAGTTAATTTAGATGACGGAATCAGAGCTTTAAAAATCGCATTAAAGATCATAAATTTATAGAAGAATAAAATTAATAAATAACAAGAAGTGTGAAAGAACAAATGAACGAAAAGAATGAGGAACATGAACAATACGAGTTAGATAAAATCAGGATAAAAAAAATGAAAGCACTGCTCGATGCTCAAAAAATGCAACAAGTTAATCAAGAAAGAGCAGGAAACATTAATGAGAAGGTAGATTTCATACTAAGAGCAGTCTTACATCCATCTGCATACTCTCATCTTGATAAAATTAAGAAAGAAGAACCAGCTGTATATCAAAGGATCTATAATGAATTGATAAGTCCAGATGTATTTCAAAGTTTAGATTATCTTGTAGCAGTAATACAGCAACAAAGAGGAGTACCTCGTCAAATTCCCTTAGACGCCATCATTTATTTAGAACGAAAGATTAAGGGAATAAAAAGTTCGATAAAAGTTAAGCAGGGAGATGGTGAAGTCATGGATTTAGGATCCTACTTAACTAAATAATAATGAAAAAAGGTATTATTTATTGTTCCCGAGCTGAAATTACAGCAATCACTTCCCATTCTCCATTTTCAAGCGGATTTGCATCAATGCTTGAGAACTGAAAAGCAAATGGTCTTTTAAATATTTGTTCAATCATGGGGCTAAAGGAACTCACAGCGAAGATTAATAATCTTTTCAAAATGCCCTCTATTTTACCTTCGATTTTCATTTCTTCCATGACCTCTTTCACTGCTTCAATTTCTCCCCCATTGTAATGATATTTATAAACAAGTTTAAAATCAACAGGCGTGGGAGCTTCTGGATCTTCAAGACTCAACCCCTGTTTGCGGAAAGGAAAAATTGTATTTAAATAAAAAGTAAATATTTCTTCATAATGATCCTTTAGTAGGTAAGAAATTTGAGATCCACTCTTATAATTTGGCCAATATTTCTCCATCAGCTCTAAAAGTCGGGGGTAATTTTTGTATTTATTTTCGCTTTCTTTCTGGAGATAATTCAATAGCTTGTTTTTGATAGGTTTAAATTCATTATCTCCTCCTACCCTTATGACAAATTTCCTAAATCTCTGACTCATGATCAAAAAGAAAGTAGTATATTAAATTGAACTATTCTCAACAATCCTTATTTCTTATTATAATACTCCAATAATATAAATATGACATATCATACTCAAAAATATTACAAAAAAAGATTAATAACTCGTAAATTTATATCATTATCATGGTGCATACTGTTGGACTTGTATATACTGATAAATATCAATCCTATAATTTTGGACCAAGACATCCCTTACGTCCACTGAGATTAAAACTTACCTATAGTTTGATGAAAGAGCTGAATCTTTTAGACCATTTTAACTTGATATTATTAGAACCACGAATGGCTACGATAGAGGAAATAGAACGTGCTCATTCTTCTGATTATGTGAATGTAGTGAAAAAACTTAGTGAGAATCCAGAAGATAGATCTATATCACCTCAGGTTTATGGATTAGGTCCTGGAGATAACCCTATTTTTAAAAACATGTATGATGCCTCTGCATTAGTATGTGGAGCTAGCATCACAGCTGCTGATATGGTTTGGAAAGAAGAAGGGATTCATATGGCGTTTAATCCTGCAGGTGGACTCCACCATGCTCATAAGAGTAGGGCAGCAGGATTTTGTATTTTTAATGATATTGCTGTGGCCATTCATCATTTAAAAAAAATTAACCCAGATATAAGAATCGCTTATTTAGACATTGATGCTCATCATGGAGATGGAGTACAAGAGTTATTTTATGAAGATCCAAATGTTTTAACAATTTCATTTCATGAAAGTGGAAAATTTCTATTTCCCGGGACTGGTAATACAAACGAAATTGGAGAAGGTCTTGGGAAAGGTTTTTCTATGAATTTTCCACTTTTACCGGGAACTTCCAATAGAATGTTCCTAAAATTATTTCGTTATTGCATTCCTAAAATTCTCCAAGCTTATTCACCTGACATTTTATTTACCCAATTGGGAGTTGATATGCATTATAATGATCCGCTTACTCAAATGGGTCTTTCGATTGCAGTATATAGAGATCTAGCACAAACCATGCGATCATGTGCTAGAGATTACTGTCAAAATCGGTGGGTTGCTGTTGGAGGCGGAGGTTATTCGATGACAGTCGTACCCCGCGCATGGACACTTTTTTTATCTAAAATGCTTGATGTAGATCTATTAAATCAATTACCAGACACTTGGATAGCCGAAGTAAAAAAAGATGTACCATATGAGGATGTACCTATATTACTTTGGGATAGAGATGATAAATCTGAAGTTCAATTACTATCGCATCCAGAAATTGCGAAAAAGATGATTGATTATAATAAAGATTTAAAAAGAATATGTGATGAGGAATATATTCCTCGAATTTCTTCTGTTGGATAAATTAGTATCAATAAGAAACCAAATCATTCTTTTCTAGTAACCAAGTATCAATTATAAATGACTGTTGGTTTTCTTGATGAGAAACATAACTTGATCTGATTGCTGATTTAGGAATCCAGTATTCTCGATCATTCTGAAACGTGATCAATAACGCCTTTTGAGTTTCATTCTTTATTGCTCCTTCTATTTGACAAGAGGGTTTTTCACTTACTTCTATATTTTCTCGGATAGAAGGAACTGAAGAATTTGACCCCTGTTCTTTCTTTTCATAAGATCGAGTTTTCTTAATCGCTCTTTGTTTTCCGTTCTGTTCTTCTGAAAAATTCGAAGTTGTAGCAAACTCAATTTTCTCACTTAGCATGTGATTTAACAATAATCGGAGAATCTCTATTTGAGAGAATTTTAACATTTTTGAATAACTTCCAATATTAACATATAATATCTCTTTTTTTTCATTCTCCCATTTAAATGAGATCTGTGTCTTAATATCATTAAAATTGTGATAGCTCGACCAATTCTCCAAACGTTTATGCAACACTTCAAGAATCATAACAATCTCATCTAGGCTGCATTTTATCGTCTTACCTTCGCCTTTTGAAGGTTTCTCCCAGATCCCATCACCTTTTTTTTTAATACATTTCAAGAATACAAAGGCTTCATTTTTAGAAGAACTTTGAATGGTCAGTCCGGATGATTTACCAAAAAAACTCTGACTATGCTTATCAACCATGATGATCGTATTTTGTGAAGAATTTATTATTTTTAATTACATGCGGATTGCCAATTTATTATATTTCAATAATATCTTCTTGTCAGAAAATCATTGATTGTTATCAATGAAGTTGTAAGAAGTTGTAATAAAACAAATGACAGAGAAGTTCAATAAAAAATTAGGTGAATTTTTAAAAAAGGATAAGATATTGACTACAAGAAGATTTCTGGTATTAGGCTTATTCCATTAATTAGTAAATATGGATTTGATTAATTAATTGTTCTTTCTCTTTGTTCCTTAATATGTTCGTGAAGATATTTAAGATAAAGTTCATCCCTTTTCATTTCCTCCTCGTTGTAGTTTAATCCGAATTTAGGTCTAAAAATCCAATTTAATACAATTGGAATAAGAATAGGGAGAAAGAATGGTAAGAAGAATAATGAATAAAGCGCTAAATCAATATTATGATAATCTTCTACACCCCAAGGAAGAATGTAGGACAATTGAAAATTGATGGTATCGACTATAGGAATACCTCCAGTTTCAACAGATAATTCAATTGTTCCATAACAAGTAATATTATTATATTTAATGATGCTGAGATATAATCTTTGGACAGTATAACTGCTTAATGGAATAACGGAGTCGTCTGTTATCACAGATACATGACCACCATTATTT
>JAGXNQ010000136.1 GCA_019894955.1 Promethearchaeota archaeon
AGTATCGTCAACCTGATATGATCTTGAAACTGGATGCCGTATTGTAATGTTTTGAACTGTTGAGCTTTGATATGACCAATAAGTTCCTAATCCTTCATCACCAGCAGATTCCGGAGGGAGAATACCCGTATAGCAAATAAAACTAAGAGCACTATCCATTGAAAGTAATGAACCTCCACCTAACCAGTATTCTTTTACGTAATTTGTTATATTGGTTTTTGGCATGTGATCAGCTATTATGAAGACGTCATATCTGGCAGTTTGAAGTTCGTGATTGTAAATCTGGTTGGTCGTAAGAGACGTTACTTCATAACCCGCTGCTAGTAAAACAGTTTGAATATTAGAATAGTTATTTGTTAAGGTCACACTAGTAGCATATGAAGGTACTGTCGTATTGGCGTCATCATAAATCGCGACTCTTATTGGATAACTAAGCATCTGAGAGCTATTGACATCATCTATCTCTTGGATTTCAGCAGAATAAACTGATGGAATCATGAATATCGGGGATACCAACATTGTAAGAGATAATATTAAAATAATTGTTTTTTTGTTAATTCGCATTTTATTTCACGTTTTTTATATTCTTATATTTTTTATTAAAAATATAACCTACATAGTCATATTAGTATTTAATTTTGATCATAAATACCAATAATAACATAACAATCATAGGCATGAATATAGGCTTCTAAAATAACTAAGTCATTTTTTTTTGTATTCTTTAAATTAGAGAGTGTCTTAAAATAAGTATAATATGTATTGATTTTAAAGTGAAAAAATTATGGGCGAGAATAAAGAAAATATGAAAATAATTGACCGATTAAACACCATGTTCCATAAAATATTTGAAACAAGCCATTTAGTATATACAATCTTTTTCATTTTCGTGATTATAATAATCTCATTCATGAGCTTTAGTATCGACGCTGGAGATTTAGTTCTTTTTTTCGCTACAATGACTTCACTAACGTTTTTAATATTAACTATTATAGGAATCTTCAAAAAGTCAGGGACTTATTTATTTTCAAAGGAGCGTAATAATTATGCAAGAAAGTTATTCGCGTTAATGTTTGGAATGGGTTTAAGTCTAGTAGTATTATCAATATACTTTTTATTTGGCTCTTCTTCTCAAATCACAATTCAATTTTTCGGATGGGATATTCTATTACCTTCATTATATGTAGTTATATATTTTGGTTGGAATCTTGTTCAGATTTTCTTCATTCGCATCAGTTTTGAAAATGCGGCAACTAAAGTTAATGACAATATGATAAAACAGCAAGAATCAAGGTTGAAGCGAAATAAAAATATTAGCTCGATTTTTACAGTAGTTGCAATTTTAATTACAGCTCTAATTCAACTTACCACACATCTTTGGGGGATATCGCTATTTGAACCCGTTAATCCGACTGATTCTTTGATTCCTTTATACTGGTTTCAAGGTTGGAATATTTTCATGTATGTATTGATATTTTTTCTGTCCTATAGGCTTTATCAACTTCAAAGGCAAAGTCTAAAAAATGAAACACCTAATGTCTTTTCTTCGATATTTCATGTTCTAATTTGGGTTATAATATGGTATCGATCATTTAGTTTTATTTATTCTTTTATGTCCGTTGAAAATAGCCTCGGAGTTGATGCTTTAAGGATATTTTTGGATATCCTTTTAATGATTTTGACCTCAATATTAGTTTTAAGAGGATTAGGAGCTAATATTTACCGAATTAAGGTATTTAACCCGAATAATTTACCATTCTTTTTGTTTGCATTTACAATTTTGTATGTTGAAGGTCAAGTAATCATGATTATTGGAGGAGGTTCAATTTCAGGATTATATTCTACTCGTGGTCAAATTAATTTAGTTAATAACTTCCTAATTCTATTGGTAACTGTTATATTTTACTGGTGGTATTCAAAATTTACCTTAGAAAGGAAAAATTTGATTTTTAAGAAAAGTTATAATCAAAAAGAATTAGTTCAAGTTGTTTATGAATTCAAGGATTATTTAGAAAATACTGGAGCCCTCGAATATGAGAAGGTAAATAATGGAGAAATTAATCAATTTTTAAAAAAAATGAAAATTAAGCAAGAAAATCTTCCACAATCTCAAATTATCACTAGAGATATTATACCAGATGAAGACAAAGATGAAAGCGAGGAACCAGTATTATAACAACTCATGAATGAACATAACAAGAATCTTGAATTATATCTTAAATCAGAAAATTTTGATGCAATTAATGAATTTTTAATTGAAGCAAGTAAAACACCTCATCTTAAAAATCTAATAGATATAGACTACCTTATAACGAACAGTCCTAATTCTTTGCTTAATCATTTTGCAATCAATCTTATATTTCTCTTAGGAGAAATCAGTAAGAATCACTTTTTGAGTGATTATTATATTGAGTTCATGACTGAAACGTATTTTAAATCCGATCGATGGATACGTAGTGAAATCTTATTTGCTTTTTCGAAATCAATAAGAAATGATGATCTTTTTAAAAAAATTTCAGAAATCATAGAATTTGCACTTACTGATGACTATGATCCTATAAGAATTAATGCACTTACAATTATAAATAATACAAGAAATATTCCTAGGAGATATTTTCCAAGGATGATTAAAAATTTAGAGTCAAAAAATCCGAAAATCAGTGAAAAATCTATAGAAGCCTTAAAAAAACACGTCGTATCAATTGATATACTCTACGAAATTCTATTGGATGATAATGCCATCAATTTATATAATAAACAAATTTTGAGAAGTATAATGCTTACTTTTTTTACTGAAGTTCATTTAGTAGAAGATTTTAAGAAGATAATTATGAATTCTGATTTGGATTTAGCTAAAAAAGAACTTGTAAATTCTGAAATTAAAACATACAAGAGAATTTTACAACAAAGCATTTTATAGTTGTTCAGATTCGTATTCTCTGAGTATAGCATTGAGATTGTTATTCGAAAAAATAATATCATTAAAAATTTTTATCAAATGTTTTATTATTTCACGGGGATTCCCATTAGTACTAGAGTACAACTTTCTTAAAATCTGTTTATTTAAGGGATAATATTCAAACTCAGCTTTTGCTAATTTTGTCAGTCCTAGATTTTCCAGAAAATATTTCATACTTTTAAGGTAAAAATCATCGATATCATCCTCAGTAAAATTTTCAATATAGATTGGCTCAATAAACTTAATTGTCTTCTCTTTACTCAATTCTTGAAAGCGTTCTTTAATTTCTTCAAGAGAACGATCAGATTTAAGAGTGATAATTAAGTGTAATCCTTTAATGGATTGTAATTTTATGATTTTTTGTAATAATTTTTGTGAGGATATTTCTTCTGGATTTTGACTTTGACCATATAACCAACTTGGATCGAATACTTCATCGGTCTCATCATCTATGGGATTTGTGATTGAAATTATTTTTTCAAAATCATCAATGAATAGAACCGAACCTAATTTAGAATTTTCGATTAGTAATTTAAGCATTATATATGCGTTTTTTCCTTTTCTTAAGTCAAATTTCAGTTTTAAACGGGATAATTCCCTCACATTCATTAATTCTCCAAGTAACCAGCCTTCTGCTTCAATTTTTTTGAATGGGTCAAGTTGATGAGTAACGATCCCATTTATAACATCAATTAGAGCTTCTTTTTCATCTCTATCATATTTATTTTCTAATTTTTGAATGGCAATTTTTTTTACTTTCTCGATATCTGCTACATGAAAAAATCCATAAATTCTATCAAGCGCGCCCCATTCATCACATAATTGGTTTACAATAAATCTTAAAGGTTCTACTCCAATGGCATCAATAAACTCTGAGTATGTGCTATAGAAAAATTTCTTATAAACTGTATCTAATGAGATATAAATCGTGTTGTAGTAGTAGAGAGAATTTTTTAATGTCCAGAACAGATGAGTTTTGCCTATTCCTACATCCCCGATAATAGGAAGAATAAAATTATCCTCTTCTTTGATAATATCAACAATATTTTGAAGAATGGATTCACGGGATTTAACTAAACCTAAATCTTCCTTGATTTCTCCTGTACTTACGAATTTCTTAAAAGGATTTATGCCAATTTTTAGTATGCTAAGCAGTTTTGCTTTTTTATTCTCATAAAGTAACATAAATAATTCAAGTCTTTAACTCTTCTATACCTAAAATGATGATAAACTCAACAACTTTGTCGTCAACGTTAGTCAATGGTTCGTAACTTACTTTTAAATTCTCATTCTCATCTCTTCCGACAATTAAACAATCATAAAATACAGGATCTCCGTGATGATCTATAACTACTCTATCAGCAAGAATAATTCCATTATTGATCAGGGAAATGGGATTTTTAAGAATCTCCCCATAAAAAAATTCAAAATGATTAATACCATGCTTATAATCATCTAAATATAATCCTGATGTATGCAATAAATTTATTGTAAAAGGAAAAGTGTCAGAAAACTGACCTTCGTCATACAATAACATTAGATCATCTGGTATTTTTACACAATATTCTATTGTAGATAAATCTTTAATGGTGAAATCGTTTAATTTACGGGAAAAAGCAGATGACCTATGATTGAGAATCTCGAATCCAATAGTAAGTCCCTTTTCAAGAAAAATTCCGTTATCATTGGATATTTTAACTTTATCTGAAAAGATGACAGATTTATGTTCATCTTTACATTTGGTTATAATAGATCCTAAGTATTCTCCTTCCTTAATGATGTTGTGGACCAGATCATACAATATAATTTCGTTTATATGGTTCATAATAGTTTAAAAATACATAATTATGTGAAATAAAAATGAAATTACGAAATAGGTTGCATTAATATTATATATCAATGGTATTATAATTATTTATTACTTCAGTATGGTTAAGGTTATAATTCTAATCTGATGAATTTAAATAATACATCCAATAAAGTCTTGGATTTACCAAAGAAAGAATTATTAGAAAGAACATCCCAGTTCATTTTTTCTACGGGATTAAACGATGGCGCTTCTAGATTATGTAAAGCTAACATGAAATATGGTTTAGCTCAATTGCAAATTATACAAGAAAAATATGGATTTGAACCTAAAGCAACTTTCATTTCCTCCCCAGATGAAACTATTTCGCGAAATAATTTTAGATGGAGTTCTGGATTGGGATATGGAGGTAGAATAAATTGGGGGAATGGAAAAGAAAAACTCATATTTCTAAATATGAAACCAAATTGTTGCGGAATTCTAGTAGGGGGGTTAAATGAACTTCCTGATCCTTTTGACATAATCAAAGAAATTGATAAAATTAAATCTATGGAATTATATCATGAAGATATTCTTATAAATTGGGATTACGGAGTAAGTAATCATTTTATCAATTGTTTTGAGGTGAAAAATTTATCGAATGAAAAATTACCACCATATGTGTTTTTAATGCACGGTTCAGCTCCAGAGTTTCGTAATGATTTACACGGTGTTGGTTTATATGTAGATCAATCGCCTATTCTTAAACAAATGGCAATTGAAGAAACAACACCTTTTGGAGTACAATATATATTAACTGACTCACAAGCAAAAGAATACCTGAAATTTCACTTAAAAGCATTAAAATTTTCACATATCAAAAGAGAATTGATCGCGAAACAGATTTTTGGAAATGATTTTAATGTTATTTGTAATCAACCTCACCAATTCTTAAAAGATTATAATAACATGTATCTAGGATGTTGTTGCACAGATACATCTTGCGATCTTGTTGAAAATAACATTTTTCCGACTGTTTTAAGGGCTGATATTGCTTGCTATTTATTTCAAGGTAAACAAAATCTTTCCGAGCAAGTTATCAAGACCTTTAAATTTAAAGAAGCTGCTGAAAAATTTGGAGTAATGGATCTTTTAAAGAATGCGAATATTTTAGCACACGGAGGAGGTTATTCTTTTCCAGATATTAAAAGAGTACAAAAAGTATTAGAATATAAGGATCAACGCTATTTTGTTTGTGAATTAAGAGAAGATACAAATAAACTGAAAATTGTACGGAATGTTAAAGAGTTACAATTTGAATATAGGGGAAGAGATGTAATTTTAAAGTCTCTCCAATTGGATCTTGGAAGTATAATGGCAAGATTAAATCCAATATTTTCACTTAAGTTATAGATTATTCAATTTTTGCTCCATGAGGAATATTTTTATCTGGAGTTAATACTGAAACAATATCTCCATCAACAGCTGCAAGAAGCATTCCTTGGCTTTCGATTCCTCTCAACTTCCTTGGTTCTAAATTTGCGAGGATTACAATTTTTTTTCCTTTTAATTCTTCAGCTTTGTAATGTTCTGCCAATCCAGCTACCAGAGTTCTTTTTTCGTCACCTAAATCAATAGATAATTTGTAAAGTTTATCTGCTTTGGGAACTATCTCAACGTCCTCAACTAGGGCAACCCTTATATCTAATTTCTTAAAATAATCATACGATACCAATTCATTATCACCTTTTTCTTTATTTTTTTGTAGAGTTTTAAGTTTTTCTTGTAATTCATTCATATCTAGTTTTTGAAAAAGAGGTTTAGGTGTTCTAATTTTTTGACCTGCTCCAATTGCATTTCGGCTAACATCTTGCCATGATATTTTTGAAGGATCTAGATTCAAATATTCTAATATTTTTATACTAGTATCAGGAATGAACGGATTTAGTAAGATTGCAAAAGCATGAACTGCTTGGACACAAATATTGAAAACATGACCTGCTTTGGTTTTATCTTCCTTAATTAAATGCCAAGGTGCTTTAGTATTTAAATATACATTACACTCTTTTCCAAAAGTAACTAAATCTCTGATAGATTTTCTCATTTTAAATTCTAACATCTTTTTTTCAGTTTCTTTACCTATAAGGTGGATTTTTTCCAAGAATTTTTCATCAACCTCATCATTCTCAATCCGTTCGGGTATTATTGAATTAAATTGTTTATCAATAAAAGTTAAAGTTCTATGAATGAAGTTTCCGATATTATCATTCAGTGTTTTGATGTTATTATCAAATTCTGACCATAAAAATGAAGTATCACTCGTTTCGGGTCTATTATATAATAATGAAAATCTCCAATAATCAAGAGGAGCTAATTCCAGTGCGTCATCGATCCATATACCAACACCTCTAGATTTCGAAAACTTTGTATTTTCATACATCAACCATTCTGTCGATGATACATTATAAGGTAAAACAAATTGATCCTTTTCAGCTTTATCTTGATTATATCCTAATAACAACCCTGGAAACACGATCAAATGAAAGATTATATTATCTTTTCCAATGAAATACACCGTGCGTGTATCTTTATCTTTCCAAAAATAATCGAATTTCTCTGGTTTTTTAATGATCTTATCGGCCCATTCTTTAACC
>JAGXNQ010000137.1 GCA_019894955.1 Promethearchaeota archaeon
TCTTTAAACTTCTCTTGTCCTATCCCATCAGAACATTCATTTACAGAAATGATAGTTCCCCCCTGTTTCACACCCATTTCACCTATTGCCATGCTTTTAACTGCTTGATAGAGATTTAAATCGAGAGGAAATCCCCCATTACCACACACAACGATATCGTATAGTTTTTTAATTGGGCTGAATACCTTATTCATTTGATATTGAACAAGTAGATCGTGTGCTACATCTAATGCTCCAGCTTCAACCTTTGTTATTTGATGGTGTTCATCAATACATACATTAACAATGAAATCTACTCCTGTTATATGTACTATATCCATGGAGTTCAAGTACATTGGATTCTCTTGATATTTCCCAAATCGCGAGTTTTCCGAAGCTATCAATTGAGCTGAATGATTTGCCTGGATAGTAATTGCGCCTGCTACGCCCGGAACTATTGATTTGCAACCCCCAGAAAAACCAAAAAAGAAATGTGGTTCAACATATCCCGTTAAAATCTTAAGATCGCTCTCAAGATAATATTTATTAATATAAATAGGAATTTCTGTTTTAGATTTTCCCAAAAATGTGAGATTGTTCATGTCTGTTGCTAAATGATCTACACATTCAATTCTTCCGTAAAGGTTTTTTCCTAAAATTTTTTCACGTTCTTCCTCTCGAGACGGTCTGTGAAGACCTGTTGCAATTAGGATGATAATTTGTGAATCATGTATTCCATAATTGTTAAGTTCATTGATAGTTGCTTCCAATAAGAGGTAAGAAGGTACTGGACGAGTAGAATCTGAAGAGACTATGCACACTTTTCCCACGAGTCCTTTTTCCATTACGATTTCTTTGAGTGATGCTGATCCAACTGGATGTTTAATTTTATCTTGAATAGATTGAAGTGGATTCTTTAATATTTGTTGAGGATTTGGTTTAAGTACATCTACATTCCATTTAGAATCCAAGGAAATTGAAAGTCCCGTTTTTCCATAATCGACTATTAAATTAATGTTCTAACACGCCTTTTTTTTGAAAAGTTTACTATGTTATGATATAAATTTTTATTCTTTCTAAATTTTGAAATTATTCAATTTAAATATAATTACTTTATATTTTTATAAACTAAAGTAATATTTATTGACAATCGAGATTTATTTTACGAAATATTTTAATAATTTTATTTTAAATTTTCTCAGTGCTATCATAACAACCAATGGAATAGGGAAATAAAGTGGTAAAAATACTCAAAGATCTATGGATCCTTACCTCGACTGGAGTTGTACTCTATTCACGAGTACAGGATGAGAAAATCAATCCCCAATTATTCGGTGGATTAATGTCAGCACTAAACATGTTTGCAGAAAAGCTTTCAGATGGAGGGATTACTAATTTCGAACTCAGTAATCTGAAATTTGTTGTAGTAAAACGAAGAGATTTTCTCTTTATTGCGAGTACTTCTAATAAGATTAAAGAGAAAAGAGCGGAAGAAGAATTGAAAAAAGTTGGAGACCTATTTTTTAAAAACTATCCTCAAGAAGTCCTCTTAGAATGGGATAATGATATCAGTATTTTTTCAGATTTTGGATCTGCCATTGAGAGTTCTTTAGAAAAAGATTCTACTGATAAAATGAAAGAAGCTTTTTGGTAATTCATATTCAATAATCATAAAGAATTTAAGATTAGTAGTATATTATTTTATCGAACATATGACCTCTGAAAATTCTAAAAGAAAGGAATATGGTAATCGAGGAGATCCTCGCATTATTGATGATTATGAAGTTTTAATTAATACTAACAAATTAAATTGGATTAATTCAAATGATCCAAATAAAATTATAAAACAATTAAGGAGTCCAAGATTCTTAGGCTCTTATCACCTTAAACAAGAGTTAGGTTCAAAATTCAAACCGGTAAATAATTTAATCCAAGGAAATATGAGATTAAAACAAGAAAAATCCCTTAAAGGCACAATATTTAATCCATTAACAATAGGATTGATGATTTTAGCCTTTGCATTTAACTTATTCTGGTTTCTCCGAGTATTTTTTTAAATTCACCACGTTTATTGTACACTTTATTAGTGAAATTAATGAAATAAGTTTTAAAGAAGAAAAGTGTTCTAATAATTAAGATAAGATTATAATTTCATACTATAAGGAGTTAGTATTATTGATTTATGATGTATTGATTATTGGGGGTGGCGTGACTGGATGCTGTATAGCACGTACACTTTCTAAATATGATATTAAGATTGCTCTATTAGAAAAAGAAGCGGATATTGCTTCCGGTACAACAAAAGCTAATTCAGGAGTTGTTCATGCTGGTTATGCTTCTCAAAGAGAGTATTTAAAACGTGATATGTGCATCAAAGGGAACAAGATGTATACTCAGGCTGCTGAGGAGCTAAAGTTTCCTTTTCAAAGGATAGGTTCTTTTGTAGTGGCTTTAGAAGATAATCAAATCAAAGATTTAGAAGAAGAACGCAACAATGGGATTCAAGATGGCATCCTAGGCTTAGAATTAATACTAGATAAGACAAAAATCAAACATATGGAACCAAATTTAACTGATGATGTGGTTGGAGTACTTCATGCTTCCTCTGCAGGGATTGTAAGTCCATATGAGATGACTTTTGCATTAGCAGAGAATGCAGCGATGAATGGTGTAAATTTTTTCCGCAATCATAAGGTTAACCGAATACGTCATCAAGACTATATTTTTGAGTTAAAAACTCAGCAGGGTGTTTTTAAAGCTCGTAATGTTATAAACGCTGCGGGTTTATTTGCCTCTAAGATTTCAAAGATGGTAGGATTGGATTATTTTGATATAATGCCTCGTAAAGGGGAATATATCTTATTTGATCGTAATGCGATGCATCTGAATAAAATTCTTTTTCCAACAGCAACAAAAGTTTCAAAAGGAATATTAGTTTGTCCCACGGCCCACGGAAATACTTTTGTAGGACCAAACGCCCAAAATATATCAGATAAAAAAGATACTACAACAACAGAAGCAGGGTTAAAAGAGATACTTGAAGGAGCACGAAAATTAGTGCCTAATTTACCTAATCGTGCCTCAATTAGAAATTTCGCAGGATTGAGAGCAATACCAAATACCTATGATTTTATAATTGATAATACTGATGTTTATGGATTTATCAATGTTGCAGGGATTTTATCTCCTGGATTGACATCTTGTTATGCAATTGCAGAGAGAGTTACTGAATATCTCGAGCTACTTGGTGTTAATATGAAACCCAATGAAAAATACAACCCTAATCGACCTAAACCTGAACGGTTTAAGAACTTTTCTAAAGAGGAATTGGATCAAAAAATTAGAAAAGATCCTACTTGGGGGCGAATCATCTGTAGATGTGAAACTATTCCTGAAAAAGAGATACTAGATGCTATACATGCACCTGTGGGTGCAATAAATGTAGATGGAGTCAAATTTCGTTGTAGACCTGGAATGGGCAGGTGTCAAGGTGGTTTTTGCCGCCCAAGAGTAATGGAAATTCTTTCAAGAGAATTAAATATCCCATATCAAGATATAACTAAAAAAAGTGAAGATTCTTATTTCTTAGTCTCTAAAACCAAGGATGAACTACTTAAAAAATCAGAGAGTGGTGAAGCGGAATGAAAAGTTATAAAGCTGATGTCCTTGTCATTGGTGCTGGAGCAGCGGGTTTAGCAGCTGCAATAGAAGTTAAAAAGGCTGGTTTAAAAGTATTAATAATAGAGAGAGATAAAGAACTAGGTGGAATTACTTTACAATGTATCCATAATGGTTTTGGGCTTAAGGAATTTGAAGAGGAACTAACAGGACCAGAGTACGCTCAAAGATTTATCAATCAAGTTTTAGATTTGAAAATTCCCTATATCTTAGATACAATGGTTATAGAAATTACTAGGGATAAAAAAATCTATGCCGTAAACAATAAAGAAGGGCTTATTGAAGTTAGCGCAAAAGCAATCATTCTCGCTATGGGTTGTCGTGAAAAAACAAGGGGTGCCATTAATATTCCTGGATTTAGACCTGCCGGAATATATACTGCTGGACAAGCACAACGGTTCGTAAATATTGAAGGTTATTTACCAGGAAATACATATGTTATCTTGGGAAGTGGTGATATAGGAATGATAATGGCTCGCCGATTAACATGGGAAGGATGTACAGTAAAAGCTGTAGTTGAAATCCAACCATATGTTAGCGGTCTTTTAAGAAACCAAGTTCAATGTCTAGAGGATTACGATATCCCCTTAATCACGAGTTATACCGTCACTAAAATTCATGGAAGAGATAGGATACAAGGAGTTTCGATAGCAAAGGTCTCAAAGGATTATGACCGAATAATAGGATCTGAGAGATTTATCGAATGCGATACCTTATTACTTTCAGTTGGACTAATTCCTGAAAATGAATTGACACTGCAAGCTGGAGCCACCCTTTCTAACAATGGTGGACCATTGGTGGACAATAATTTAGAAACTACAATCGAAGGGATTTTTGCTTGTGGAAATGTCCTTCAAGTTCATGATTTAGTTGATATGGTTACGTCTGAAGCGAAACGAGCAGGAAAAAACGTTGTTGATTACATACAAAATAGATATGATAAACCAATTAAAAAGGAAGAAAAGATCAAATGTGTTGCTGGTGAAAACATTAATTATTTAAAACCAAATAATGTGAATAAGAGTGATATTGATTCTAAAATAATATTTAATTTTCGAGTAACGTATCCTGATAGAAGGGTTATTATTCAATTTAGGGATGAAAACAATAAAGTAATTTTCAAACGAAAAAAAGTATATGTGATTCCAAGTGAAATGGTCGAATTGGAAGTCAATCTTAAAGAAATTGGAGTAGAAACAACAATTAAAGAAATTAGAATAGAAATCATTCCTCGTCCTGAAGTTTTAATAGAGGAAGATTAATAAGAGGTGAAAGGCATTTCAGAGATAAGTACTGTTAAAGTTATCCGTTGTATTGTATGCCCTACGGGTTGTGAAATTAAAGCTATTAAAGATCCAAATAATACGATTACATTTGAAGGTTATACTTGCAAACGGGGTTTAGAATATGCTGAACAAGAATTTTACGAGCCTAAAAGAATTCTCACCACTACAATCAGAGTAGAAAATGGTTTTATTCCCCTAATTCCTGTAAGAACTGATAAGCCAATCCTCAAAGATAAATTGAATGAGACATTGATGATAATAGCACAAACCGTAGTAGATGCTCCAATAAAGATGGGTGATATACTAATTAAAAACGTTTTAAATAGCGGTGCTAATATTATAGCGAGTAGAGATTTAGGTAAGGTTTAGAAATGGTAGAATTAGATCAAATTTATAGAGTTTATCCAAATCTTTATATCGGTGCATATTGGCCGCGTCTAAACTTTACCAAGTTTAAAGAATTAGGAATTACGGCAATAGTTAATTTAATGGAAGAAAATTATTACGATCCCACAGATCTTGGATTTAAATACCTACACAAAGGATTTCCTGATGATTGGTATCCTCCACATAGTTATATTGAAGAAATATTAAAATTTATAGATCTTCACATAAAAAAGGGTAAAGTTTTAGTCCATTGTGCGATGGGGATTTCCAGAAGCGGAGGTCTCATAGTTGCTTGGGTAATGAAAGAAAATCCTGGATGGAGTTGGAATAAAGCCTTGAAAACTGTCCATGAAAATCGACTAGTTTATCCTGCAATTGAAATTAAAATGTCTATACTAGATTATTTCGAATCAATTGAAGGGTATAGAAGAAGCGACTCATCTTGATTAATTGAAATTATGGTAAAATTCAAGATGAGTGAAACTCGAAGAGTATTGAACGTTTTAATTGCAGGACATGCCCAACACGGTAAAAGTAGCTTAATTCACGCTATTTGTGGTGTATTTCCAGATAACTTAGATTTTGAACTCATCAGAGGTACTACTGTAACCTTAAAAGTAATAGAATTTGCTCTGAATAAGAAAAACTTGATTATTAATTTTTTAGATAGTCCGGGTCATGCTGATTTCAAGGGTGCAATTGCATTAGGATTATCATTCGCAGATTTATTAATTTTAGTAATTGCTGGAAATGAAGGTTTTCAGGCTAGAACCTATTGGTTGTATCAGAAAGCCAATGAAATGAATGTACCTATTATTATTGCAGCAACAAAAATGGATTTAAGAAATGCAAACACTGAAATTATTGAAGAGGAGCTAAAAAAGCTGAATCCAAATAAATTCTTCCCAATTTTAAAAACGTCTGCTAAATTGGTTTCTGGAATTGATGAGTTAATAAATAAGATATCGATATATACAAAAATTAGAACTAATGTAAATGAAAATTTATCATTCATTATTTTGGGTTATGAATACAAGAAAGGTTTTGGAGAAATATTAAATATAGGATTAATATCTGGTACAATTGAAAATAATTGGATTACTGATAAAATTAAAATCCGCCATTTATTATCCATGGATGGCAAACTATTAAATAAAGCTACAGAAGGGCAAATAGTAAAAGTGTCTCTAAACGTTAATGCAGATTTTGATCTTGGTACAATCTATAGAAAAGGTAAATTTTTACCAACCTCTTTTAGTGGAGCTTTGTCAGAAATTAAACCCAGAAAAGAATTCTTTATCACTATTGATGATCCAACTAGATTTAAAATAGGTATAGATACATTAGAGAAATTAAAAAAGGTAATACCATCTTTTGATTTTTATGTAAATAGTGGAACCATAAGCGTTTTAGTATTGGGAGATTTGCAGTTTGAATTCATAAAGAAAAATCTTGAAGAATTAATTGAATTTCAAATAACTGGGTCTAAAATAAAAGGTATAATTACGATTAATTCAATAAGTGAAGCCAAATTTGGAACTGCTCATGTACGCATTGTTCCTAGGTGTGAAAATTCACTAACAATTTCAAGAGGAATTAATGAGCTAACTGAACCAAAATTAATTGATATTTTAGGCGTGTCTGTAGCAAGGCAAGCATTCCATATTGATGGACTTCATGTTACTATTTATTCAGGAAAAAATGAAGAAGATGTCGCCCAAGCAATTGCGAAGGCAATTGAAAAAACTAAACTTATAAAAATCATACCTTTTCAAGATGTTATAGTTAAAGTCGAGAATCAACATGATCTATTTCCAATTATTGAGAAATATGGCATAGAAGTCCTCCATCAAGATATAAACCAAAATTTCTTTCTCCAGATAAAAATAGATAGTTTTGAACTGTTCTTCAATTCCTTGATGAAAATTTCGAATGGTACCGCAGATATCAGTCTATTTCGTTTTGACAAAGAAGATCTGGTACTTGCTGTGGATCCAGGAACTCGACATTTCGGATTTTGTCTCATGGAGCAAGGTGAACTTCCTTC
>JAGXNQ010000138.1 GCA_019894955.1 Promethearchaeota archaeon
ATTAATTGGGAATAAAATAGATTTAAAGGATGATCGAAAGATTATCAAACCAATGTCCGAACACCTGAGTGAGAAATTGGATGCCCCATATTATGAGACTTCAGCTATGACCGGTAATAATGTTAAAGATGTCTTTCACAAAATAGCCGAGATGGTTTTTAAATCAAAATTATCTTAAGTTTCTATCTAAATATTTTTTAACCAAATTTTTCTAGTATCAAGTTGGACTTTTTATTACTTCCTACTATGTTTCAATTCTAATTTGTTTATCCAAAAAGTTATTTTTTCACCTAAATAATCTTTTAAACTGAGTGAATCGGGTTTATCGATATCGAAATTTTCTGATAATGATTCAAGCGTGTTCATACGATTAATGATTTGGGAAATTTCATACAAAATTCTATGACCACCAGTGAATTCAAAAATTAGTTCCTTAATATTTTCAAGAATAGAGATGACCTCTTGTGGATCTTCTAAATGCGAAATTTCAGTTTGCAAGTTTAATAATTTAGTTTGAATTGATTTTTTCATATCAGTTGCGTCTTTTTTTCTTTCTATTTTTTGAACATCAGGCAGATCTGTTTTTGATACATTATTTACATTAGTGGTGAGCGTCTTTATTAATTCAATTTCCTCGATTATAGTTTTTTGACCTTGAATTATGTTATAAAATTGTGGAGACATGCTCTTGACATCTATCGTAGCATCGTGCAATTCATCTACCTTATCTGTCAACTTGTTTAACTTCAAATTTGTCTGACCTAATTTAGTTATGAGATCCATTCCAAATTTTTCTAATATCGAGGAGAGGAGAGTTATTTTATCATTAAGTTCTTTATACATTTCTTGCATTGAAATTTCTTCAATGTTATTTTCATCAGTCATTACCGACACATTCCTTTGATTTTATCTGGGTTACATTCTAAAAAGATCAATTTTTTATTATTCTTCTTTATTTATTAATATAGTATTTAAATTTAAATTCCTTTATCTTAAGAATGCAATATAACTCCATTTAAGAACGACTATTTGTGCGAAATATTATCTACCATTCCAAGAAAAAATCATACAAGATGAAGTTAATGCTAAAAATAGGGTAAAATCTTTACTACGATGATACAATACATCAATGTTTTAACTAGAGATGGAAAAAGTTTGTTGTTTCGTAATTACGGTAGTTCAGATGTAGATAGAGATTTGCTTGCAGGATTTTTAAGCGCCTTTTCTGGATTTATGAAGGAAATTAGCCAAAGTGATATAAGATCAACAGCAACTGACGAATTTAAATATTATTATACTATTATTGATGATATAATTATTGTAGTATGTACTGATTTGGAAGAAGACGATGCTTCAATTAATTCAAAAATAACAACAATTAAAGTTAAGTTTATCGAAAAATTCGGAAAAACCATTGCTGATGGTTCATGGTCAGGTAATCGTGCAATTTTCAATAGTTTTGAAAAAGTTATTGATGAAATAATTCTTGGAGCTATAAAAGTCTCGATTATTGGAATTGGAGGGGTTGGAAAGACTACTTTATTACATTTGATTTGTGGGAAAGAAATCGATCTTGAATATATCCCCACGATAAATGTAGACATCACATCTTTCAACGAATTTGAAGGAATTCATAGATCCGTAATTTTTTGGGATCTTGCAGGTCAAAAAAATTTTCGATCCTTATGGAGAAGCTTACTTGATAATACTGATATTGCTTTATTAGTATTAGATTCGACTTTTGAAAATGTAAATCATAGTAAAGAAATCATTAAAGATATTCTTGATAAATATTATAAAGAAGTTTTGGTAATTGGAATAGCTAATAAACAAGATCTTCCTAATCACCTTACTCCTGAATTTTGTGAGCGAATCTTATCCCTAGCTGACAGACAACCATCAATAAAAGTTCATGGAATGATTGCTATTAATGAAGTCTATCGAGAAAAAATACATGCGATAGTTAGAGATGCAATTAATCAAATTCATCCCAAGGGTTAATTGAAACGATTCAAGGATACTTACTTGCTCCAAAAGATTAAACATGAGACATGCGAACTATTTAATAAAATTTTTAAAATTTTAATTATTATTTGTTATATCTTTTTAATATATAAGGTGTATCGTCTGATAGATTTTGAAATAGAAGAAGTAAATAGTTACAAAAAAGAAGATCGAGATACGATTCTCTTACCTGAATTAACAGAAGAAGAAAAACGACTTATTGACCCAATAGTAGCTCCCACGTCTGGTTTAAGGATTCAAATATTTGATATCAAGGATAACAATCTCTATTTCTTGACACAAAGAAAGTTATTTCTATTTTTACGAGTCTTTAAAGCAATCAGCTTGAAATATAAAAAATTGAAAAATAATAAGAATTTGAATGTCTTGATTGTAACTGACAATCGACCGAGTAAGGATATCTTGCTTCAATATTGTTCTGAAATTTTCGCAGGTGATGGCTTTACAGTATACCATCAAGAAGATATTAAAGGAGAATCGAAACTGTCTTCCCCATATGCTGCGGCATCTGTAGCATTATTGAAAGATATAAATTTAATATTGATGCTAACAGCTTCTCATAATGAGTTATCATGGAATGGTATCAAATTTTACATTGATTATCCCATACCCATGTCAGGCGATATGTTCAAAGAAATCTCTAAATGTGCTTTAGAATTACATGAAATCACTCTGAAAAGGGATTATTTTCCAGAATTCATTGATGCAGAAAGAATAAATAATGAATATGTGAAGCAATTATTGAAGAATGTATTAGAGATTAAGAGTATTAAGGGAAGAAATATAGTGATTTGGCCTTATCTTGGGAAAGCGAGAGGAATTGTAAACTTATTTAAAGATTATGGCGCAAATGTCATTCTTGTTGATGAAGAAATTAATCCTCCAAACCCTATAAAAGAATTAAGAAAAGAAAAACTACAGAGAATAATGGAAGAAAATAGTTCCGATCTTGCTTTATTACTTGATGCAGATAGGGATCGTATCGCATTGTACGTTAAACAGAATGGTGAATATTATTTTTATATACCAAATGAAATCTACTCTGCTATGCATAATATATTAGCTAAAAGTTATGGTAAAAAGATCTTTAATGTTAGAACAATTCCAAGTGATTTAAGAGGAGATAATTCAAGTTTCCTTAATATATTAACAGGGGTAGGTTACAAACATTTGGGCATTATTCTATACTTCTTATTTGACGTGGATGTTGAAAAGTCGAAGGTTGACTCGGCTATACTTTATTTAGAGGATAAAAATAAGAATTTAATAAAAATTGATAACCCGATTCTGCTGAAAAAGGAAATTTCTTATTTTTTAAAAGAAAATAAATCAGAGATTTTTGAAAATAACTGGCTTATTGTTATGTGGGAAGAGTCGGGTGGACACACCTTAAACGTCTTTAAAATTGACCCTGAAAAAGAATATGAGAATAAATTCATAACAAAATACCCACTTATAGCTGATAAATATCCCGTTCCTGCTTTAGTTCTTATAACTGAGTTAATTTCAAGGGGTTATGTGATATCCGAATCAATTGATTGGTCAATAAAAGGAATCAATAGAACAATGCCTGCTATAGACGAAAAAAAGGTTAGAATTATGAATAACTTCAATAAAAATAACAACCAAAATTTAATGATTGCAGGGAAAAACTATCACGTAAAAGCTTTATCAGACAATACAAATAAAATAGATTTATATCAACTAAAAAGCCAAAATTCCACAATTTATTTCCGTCCAAGTGGAACCGGTCCAGACGTTCGTTTTTACATATTTGGGAAACGGGAAACCCATCTTGATGAGATTAAAGCTGTTCAAAAATATATTAATGAGAATTACATATAGTTTACAGATCAGGATAATTTTGTTAAGTTCTTCTGAATAATTCCAGGTATTGTTATATTATTCGCCTCAATTCGTAATATCCCTTTTTCTTGTAAACTTTTCATTGATTTTAGCGTTTTTTCCTCATCCCATTTTAAACCTTTCATAAAATCTTCCTTTTTTAAAGGTTCTTTTGAGATGGCATATTTGATGAATTGTTTTTCAGAAGGATTTAACTTCAGATCTTTAAATAAATAGATATTAAATTTACCAATTTTGATCGATCCGTGTATTAATTGCAGTTCTTTTAATTGGTTTAAAGTAGTTTTAATTTCTTTATCCTTAATATTTGAATAGTCTTCTAAAATGAAATTTTTAATCTTTTCATATTGAGTCAACCCACCATTCATGCTGGAGAATTTTTCAAGATAACTCAATATTTTTTGAGAGATAATTTCAATTAAATCTGGTTGTTCTTCTTTCAGATTTTCAATCTCGCTTTCTAGTTGACTTTCTTCTTTCTTCATTTTTTTCATTGATGGTGGTAGTTTTTTAACAGCAGGTTTTTTATTGAACTTTATCTGTGGTACTAAATCTCCCTCTAAATTATCTTCTTCTTCAAGATCCTTTTTGATTTCTTTAATTACAGGTTTTTCTTCTTCAATTTTAATCTCTTTCTTAGTGTCTTCTAGTTGAGTTTTTAGCTTTTTCATTAACTCTAATTGTCGTTTTTGTTTCTCTTCTTCCTTTAATTTTTCTTTCTTAATCTGATTATCAATTAACTCGTTCCATTTAGCTTTTTCTTTAAAAGCTTCGATCTTAATCAAATCATCGGTTACACTTAGAATTCCTTTATCCCTTAAACCATCTAAAATCTTTTTAGCGTAAATATAATCCCATTGTGTTAATTTTAGTAATTTTTGCACTGTCAACTCATTTTCATCATAAACAAATGTGATGATAACACTTTCTGGTTTTGTGAATTCTAAATCACTCTTTTTAATAATTATAAGTTGGAGAGTGGTATTAATTTCAATAATATCTCTAATCAAAAGCGTGTCTTTCATTAGATTTAATATAGGTAAAATATCACTATTCTTTAAGTTTCTAATATCATTAAATAAGTGATACTTTAGGTTATGGATAGGAATGAATTCTAAAGTATCTAAATCATGATCTTGGATTATTTGAATAAATCGACGAGACATTTTCTCATAATACATTCCAGTACCAATATCAACCTTTCGAGAAGAATCATCAAATTGTTCTATATCAAGGGCTTCAAGTTTAGCAATAGCTTCTTCAAGATTTTCCTTATCAATTACTAATTCTTCCTTGGTTTTTGGTATTGCTGATAATAATCCAGACATTGATAACCGGTACGCTTTTCCTCCCTTTTCAATCATCTCCGTTTCAAATTCTTGTGAATTTGCCTGATCCTCAATGATTTTTATCTTGTCTTTTACTGTATCTTCAACATGTTTTTTTGTTTCATCAATGATCTTAGAAATTTTTAATAACTTCTCAGTCATTATATTCCGACTCTCTTTAACCACGTATTTTTGAACGTGCTTTCCTTTTTCTTCGATTATTAACCGTTCGTTTCGTTTTTCAATATGGTTTTTATATCCGAGTGTAAATAAGATAAAAAATGCTAATAAACTTCCTGAAATGAGTAAGGAGATCACTTGTACTTGCATATTTCTATCAATCTATATAATAATATTCATCAATATTTAGATTAAGATATGTATTTACTTTAATTTTGGTTAAATATTTTATTTAAATTACAAGTTATCTAATTCGATATTATAAATTTAATTGCAATAAAAAATTAAGTTTACCTAACTAAATCCCTTTCATTGGATAATAATATAAGAAATCGAGAAAATAAGGCAAAAATTATGCAAGAAAAAATAATTGACGATCAAATTCACGAAAAAATGACTTTAGAAAACGTTTTCAAAATTTTCAATGATAATGTTTTTCCAATGTTAAATGAAGAGGAAAAAGATTATTGTAATCAACTCCAAGATTTTTGCTTGGAATTAAACCCAAAAATCGATAAGTCAAAAGATGTCTACGTGTTATTTCCCGAATTAGGAAAGCATGGATATATGCAGCGAATAAATCTTTGGAATGATTTCAAACCATACGGTATGAAAAAAGAAATATTGCTAGGTACCCATTTATCGATGTTAGATTCTCAACTGGAGTTAGGCCGTTTAGCAAGTGGAATACTATGTGGAAATCCAACCTTTCATTATTACAGTCATGGTGGAACTGGAGATACAATTCAGAAAGTACAAGATGAGTTGATGTCTGGTCAGAAAATCGGATGTATAGGCATTACAGAACCCAATAGGGGGTCAGATGCGGTTAACATGACTACCATCGCCTCGAAGGATGGAGATGCTCTTATCTATAACGGAGAAAAAGTTTATACAACAAATGGTCCTAAAGCCGATTATTTCTGTGCTTATGGGGTGCATAGCGCAGAAGATCCTAGAGGAACCATGGTTCAAGCGATGATAAAAAAAGAATTTGGAGTAGAAACTAAACGCTTGAAAATAAATTCAGTACCACGGGTTCACATTGCACACACATTTTTTAATGATGTAAAAATTCCAAGAGAATACATCCTCGCTGATAATGGTCAAGGATATGTAAGACTATTCGAAGGTTTGGTTCCTGAACGCTTAGGTATAGTGAATTAAGCATTTTCTGCTTTCACGCTTAAAATGGGTTCAGGAATTGGAATTTGCTGGGCTGGTTTAATCTATGGGATTATATACACAAATTTAAGAAAACAATTTGGTAAGCCTGTTGTCCGATACCAAGGTGTTGGCTATGGATTGGCCGATTTGTTGACTAAATCAACGGCCGCTACGAGTTTAGCATTGCAAGCAGCAACGATTTACGATGATAAAATACTTTTTGCTGATAAACCTTCAAAGGAAGCAGAAAAATGGGTTGCGGGAATCTCCTCTCAAGGGAAATATTATACTGCAAAACTAACTCATGATATCTGCTACGAGGTCCAGCAACACATGGGCGGAATCGGTGTAACTGATAATTCACCAGTGGATGAGTTAACCGATGTAAGTAAGATTGAAGAAGTCATAGGCGGATCAAGAAATATTCAACTTCTCTTGATTCAAAATCAAATTCAAAGATATTTGAGATTAATATAATATCTAATTTTTAATTTTTTTTCTAATAATTATTCCAATTATGAGAAGCTCAATCAACTGATTTTCCTGTATCTTTATTTTTTTCACCCAAATATCCTGAACCATGAGGAAGTCCAAACATTCCTGATTTAAACATG
>JAGXNQ010000139.1 GCA_019894955.1 Promethearchaeota archaeon
ATCGGGAACAGATGTCTTTACATATGACTACATAGCTGAATATGATACTCCTTTAGGGTTTCATAATGTTAGTTTTGGAATCTTCAATGTATCAGAAGTTCAGTTAAATGATCAAACTACTAAAACTAATATTACTATACTGTCGAATTACTTGGGATGTGTAAACAGTACTGAATATGAAAGAAATCAAAAAGTATATGGTGAAGTAATTGTCAATGATTTTGGATCTTATAACTTCGAGTGGAATGTTGCTGTAGTAGATAATAATAATGAGTCCCTTCAATCTACCGTGTATAATCTTGGCATGAATATTAATCATTTTACATTTGATATCGATGATCGTTTTGAAATGTCTGATATTAACTACTACGTTAAAATTAACATGACAGATATACCTAGCAGTAAATTAGTAGCAACTTACATACCATTTAAGGTATTAGCAACAGTTCCCACCATAGTGGAGACTTCAGTAGACTTTTCTATAGATCCATTAAAAAGGGGTGAAGATTGTGAGCTTAATTTAAACGTGACAGACATCGATCCTTTAACAATACCTGAAAATATAACTGTTACTTTAAAATTACAGGCACCTAATGGCCAGAATTTGACGCCATTAACATTAACTAACAATGATGATTGGACATTTAGCAGGACCTTTTCTATAGAAATAGATAGACCAGTTGGTATATATAAAGCGACCATAGAAGCAGAAGACCAGTATGGGGCAATAGCTACTTATATAACATCAATTAATATAGAAAATAATGAACCAAAAATTCATAATTATTGGATTAATACATTAACCATTGAACAACAAATTTCAGTCAACTATGGTGATGACCTTATCTTCACATTTAATGTTTCTGATGTAGAAAATACTATCGTTTATATTACAGTGTCTTTATTGGATGAAAATAATAATTGGTATAATATCACTAATAATTACAATCCTAACATGGAATTAATTATAAGAACTGAAGAATTAATCTCAGGCGTTTGGTATGTATATATTTCAGTCACAGATGCCGATGGTGCCATAACTCGTTTCGATGCAGATATCAGTATTGCTCCAAAGGAAATTAGAATCATACCCGATTTGATATCGGAAAACCTTCCTTGGATAGCACTATTTTCTGGATTAGGTATTGGAATAATTTTTGGTTTTGCTTTTGGGTATAGTAGATATAAATCAACGAGTAGTACCAAAATATCCAAAGAAAAACAACAAAAAGCAAGCAAGGGAAAATCTAAAAAAGCTCCGAAACAGACTAAACCAGAAAAAAAGCAACAGCAACCAGTTGATGAGAAACCAGATGACAAAGAAGATAAAACTGTAAAATCTGAAACTAAAAGTGACCCTCAAAGGAAAATCAAAAGAAGATTAAACTAATTCTTTTTTCTATTAATTAGAAACTAAAAAAAGAGATAAAAATTTAAAAAAAATTTGTAATTGATTTATTTCTTTCACTTTTTCGTTATTTTAAAATATCATGTAAGCGATATTGAAATTTACCTAATTTTCCTCCGTAATTCCCAGCACTAATCCTTTTAACTCCCCCAACTTTCACAGCCGCTTCTATTCCAACTTTCATTGCTTTTATCATTGCTTCTTCTGTGGCCGCATCTAAAATTACTTCGTATACACAATTCTCATTTTCTTTCAGTAATGAGTTATCAATTTTAGTTCTAAGTGTAGGGCATAAGGGATCATTTGTAGAGGCATTCAAAAACGAGTATTTAGATCCAACTTTGCTTCCAGATCTAGCAACGCCCCCAGGAAATGGGGCAATAACATTCTCAATACCCTCCATTGCTTCAACAGCAGCTTCCGCGCTCTCAAGTCCAGCATCTTGGCTTTCTGCCATGATTAAGAAATTTCCACCTGCTACTCCTTTTCCAACTTTAAAAACACTTTGAACAACAAATTCCCCATCCATTACAGGAATGCGCCATGCTTCAAAAGGAAATTGACCCTCTACTATTTCTTCAAATTTATCTCCAAAAAACTTAAGTTTATATCCCGTTTTAATTTCAAAATCTTTTTCAGGGACCAAGGATCCATTTAAAGCGTCAAAACAAGCAGTTGTGGGACACGTCAATAAACATTGCCCTACTCTATTTAATAAAACACCATCCATTTTATCCTTCTTCGTCTTAAAAAACATCAATACGACTCCAGGACGTTTATCCGGAGTTTTATCTGCAGATAATACTACATCAATACCCGCTTCGGAATCACAATGAATTGTTGAAGTTCCGTATCCCGTTGCTACTTGAGCCGCAATATTTGCCCATTTCTCATTTTTAGCGGTAACCAAAATTCTAGTAAAAACTGCACCGAACGCCTCACAGTATTCGTCCTCGATTTCTACACCATTTAATTCCATTTTTTAATCATCATTTTGTAATTTAATTTTATAAACAATAATAGAGCGCAATAATATATAAAATTTTTAAGAAAAAATCCATTCTTGTGTTCTTCTTCTGATTGTTTCTATTAAAAATAACATATTTTATCATCAAAAAGTACAAATGATATTTACTCTATTCAACAATAATGATTAAAACTAGTTTTTTAAGCACAAATTTAACGTAGATGAATAAAATATGAATAAAGTTTTTGATAAAAAAATCTGTCTTATCACGGGGGCAAATTCGGGTATTGGTTATGCGACGACCATGGAGTTAGCAAAGTTGAATGCAAATGTAGTAATGGTATGTAGAAATAAGGAGCGAGGAGAACCAGCACAAAAAGAGATCATTGAGAAAACAGGAAATAAAAATGTGGATTTACTCCTATGTGATTTATCATCCTTGGATTCCATTCGAAAATTGGCTGCAGAATTTAAGACTAAATACCAAAATTTGCACGTATTAATAAATAATGCCGGTGTCATGCTTTCGAAGCGAGAAGTATCTGTTGACGGATTTGAGATGAATTTTGCGGTAAATCACCTAGCGCCATTCTTATTGACAAATCTGTTACTTGATATACTGAAAAAAAGCGTTCCAAGCAGGATAATTAATGTAGCTTCAGGAGCGCACAAAATGGGAAGAATAGATTTCGAAGACCTTCAGAGTGAGAATAAAAAACACCGATTTATGGGATTATACGGTGATTCAAAATTGGCCCTAATGTTAACTTCATACGAACTTAGTAGACGATTAGAAGGGACAGGGGTAACTTTGAACACAATTCATCCTGGAGTTGTAAATACTAAATTGGGAATGGATAGATCAAAACCAAAAAAAGGTATAGCACGACGCTTTTTTAAAAGTCCTGAAAAGGGAGCTGAAACATCAATATATTTAGCATCTTCTCCAGAAGTAGAAGGAGTTACTGGGAAGTACTTCATTAACAAACAAGAGCAAAAATCATCAGAAGATTCTTACAACAATGAACTTGCTAAAAGTTTATGGGATATAACAATACAAATGACAGGATTATAATTTATAATATCATTTTTTCTTATGGTATAGATTTTTTTTACACCATTTTTTTAAGTAGCGACGGAAAAATGAAGGATTTATATCTATTGAGTTAAGCCTTGAATCATAAATATCAGTAAGTTTAGCTTGTATTATTCTCTGATTAAACATTAAAGGGAAATAGAACTATTGCAATTTATTATTGCATGAATGTCAGAAACCTTTTATAAAAGCAAATAACATTTAGATATTCCAATTTATTTTCTTCTATGATTCTATAGAGCTACTTTTAATTTTTAGATTAGTGAAATTACTCTGGGCATAAGAAATTCGCCACCTCTTCTTTACAAAATTAAAAGGTTAATTAACCTTTTAGGTGATTTTTTTTATAGTATGAAAAATAATAATATCTTGTCAAATTAGCAAACTCTAAAGTTGAAAAAAATGTCAGAAGATAAAATTTTGAATATAGGGATTCTTAAGAACGGGACTATTGGAAGTTCACTTTTACTCGCATTCTTAATGGATGAACGAGCTGAATCTACAAGAATAAAAGTACGAGAAGTAACTTCCGGAGCAAAAATGAATCCTTCGGAAGAATGCGTAGAAACAATGAACTCCCTCTTGGAATTTAAACCCGAATTAATACTAATGTCAAGCCCTAACGCAGCACTTAAGGGTCCATTGAAAGCAAGAGAAATGGCTCATTCTGCGGGAATCCCAACCATAATTATTTCAGACGCACCAGCAAAAAAAGCAATTGATGAGATAAAAGAGAAAAATATGGGATATCTTTTAGTCAATTGTGATAGCATGATAGGTGCAAGGAGACCTTTCTTGGATCCTGTTGAAATGACTTGTTTTAATGCTGATCTCTTGAAAGTTTTAGCCATTACTGGTGTATTACAAGTAATTGCTGAAGAATTGAATAAAGTAATAATGGACATGTTGGAAGGTAGAACCCCTTCTTTGCCTCAAATTACCATTGATGCCACTACCGCAATGAAAGGTGCTGAATTCTCTAATCCTTATGCTGAAGCAAAAGCAATTGCAGCATTTGAGCTAGCAGCTTCTGTATCTAAAATAACTGGGAAAGCTTGCTTTCAGTTAAAAGAAAGAGAAGAATACATGCCTTTATTAGCAGCATCTCATGAAATGATGAGAACCGCCGCTTTAATGTGTGATGAAGCAAGAGAAATGGAGAAATCCAATGATACTGTTATCAGAAAACCTCATCATGCAAAACAACACATGCTTAAGAAGATTGGCTTACATGAAAAAGAGAAGTAAAACTATATTATATATTTTTTTTTAACATTTTTATTTTAGAAAAAGGAATGTAATGAGTTAAAAATTCACATTACTTAAATATTGTTTTAGACTGTTAAAATTATCCCCTGTGAGAGTTTTCATTATTGTAAAAAATGCTTCTTCATTCTTACTCTTGGTAACTGCCATCAAGACCGTGTTGCTACTTACTTCTTTAATTAAAATGTAACTTTCTTCACTTTCATAAATTACGGTCGATAATTCTAATGGGGAGATATCAGAATTTAATAAGTTCATGATTTTTGAATAAATTTGATAGACATTGGAATCTAAGGTACCAATCTCAAATTTCATGAATTGTAAAGGTTTGCTTTCAAACTTTCCTAAAGTAGATGCTATTAATAACCCATCGGGTTGGTTAAATAATAGGTATTCTGATAAAGTGTTTACCTTTAATTCATCCAATAGATGTCGGATTTTTCCGAGCCGTTGTAGTGATAGTGTATTCTGTTGAATTTCATAATCAAGGATTTCAATTAGTCGATGTTGCGCACTACCCTCCTTAACTGATACGGGAGTAACTGCTAATCTGTTATTTAATTCTTCAGATAACCCACTAGTTAGTAATTTATAAATTTTATCTTCTTCAGATTCTTGTAGATCAATCTTATTTAGCAATACATAAACTATTTTGATATGCGGGCTAAATTCGAATATGTAGTTTAAGAACTTATCAAAAACCTCTTTAATTCGATCTTCAACAACAGTTGAATCAACCATAAAAACTGCTGTTGTTACCTCTGAAAATACTAATTCTCGATGGGATTCGGAAAAGTATCGTTCCATATAATGAGATTGTCCACCTGCATCCCACAAATTGATTTCCATTATACCTCTAAAGATGAAGTTCTCTCTAGATATGCTTTTTGTAGGTTTAAGATTTAGGACCTTCATGAAATTATATCCCAAGCAGGTTGTTCTCATTAAGCTTGTTTTCCCCGCATTTTCTGGACCAAACAATAGTATTTTAAAAAGTTTTCACCTATTATGATTATGAAATTTATTTCTTTTAATCTTTAAATTAATAGTATTTAATCGTCTAATATATTCTTTATAAATTAATGTTTATTTAATTTTATTTACTTTTTAGCTTGCTTTGAGATTTTTATATTTATATATTGTGACGATTCAATTAAATAATATTTTTAATTACCTAATTTAGAATTTATAAAATCTAAAAGATATATTGGATGAATGAAGATGGATCTGTTAAAATATATTCGTAATGTTCCAAATTTTCCCATAGAGGGAATTCAGTTTAAAGATATTACAACATTAGCCAAACATCCCGCTGCATTTAAAGAATCTAATGATATAATAATTAATCATTACAAAGATAGGGGTATTACTAAAGTTGCTGCAATTGAAGCTAGAGGATACATTTGGGGAGGGGTAATTGCATATCATCTTGGTGCTGGTTTTGTTTTAATTAGAAAACCAGGAAAATTACCTGCAGAATTATTAAGCGAAGAATATGAACTCGAATATGGAACTGATAAAATTGAAATGCATGTTGATGCTATCGAGAAAGGTGAAAAGGTTTTATTATTTGATGATTTGTTAGCGACAGGCGGTACTGCTAAAGCTGCTTGTAATTTAGTAGAAAAAGCAGGAGGGATAGTCGAAGGAGTAGTGTTTGTAATAGAATTAACTGGTAGCTTACATGGAAGGCAAAAGTTAGAAGGTTATGACGTTTTAAGTCTTGTTGAGATTCCAGTAGAAGAATAATGACCAAGAATAAAGTTTTCATCACATAATACCCATTTTTTTCCCGAAAAAACTTTTTTAAATATTAGACTGAAAATTTAAATAATTCTGAGAACTTTATACTCTCAATATTACATGATTAGTATAAATGGTGTGGAAATTATTACCGAATCGAAAAAAACTCCGCTTTATGAAGCTCATATTAACTTAGGAGCAAAAATGGTTGACTTTGCTGGTTTTTTTATGCCCGTGCAATATGAAAGCATTATTAAAGAACATAATTCAGTGAGAACCAATGCTGGTATTTTTGACATATCACATATGGGAGAATTTCTTCTTGAAGGAGAAGATATATTCCCTTTCCTCCAATATGTAATGATCAATGATTTAAACTTGTTGGAACCTTCAAAGGGACAGTATTCTTGTATGTGTTATGAAAATGGAACAGTTGTAGACGATTTGGTTTATTATGAAGAAACTCCCCAAAGATTTCGCATGATTGTCAATGCAAGTAATGTTGAGAAGGATTATAAATGGTTAAATGATCACATTGGAGAATGGGATGTTAAAATCACGGATCTCTCTTCTCAAAGAGCTCGTATTGCATTTCAAGGTCCTAAAGCAGATGAACTTCTGCAAACAATTGTAGATACTGA
>JAGXNQ010000013.1:0-481 GCA_019894955.1 Promethearchaeota archaeon
TTGCTGAACAAGGTGGTTGGGCAATAATAGGTGGAGCTATCCTTATATTGTTTGGGGCAATGAAACTTGGAAAGTTTATCGTATGGATAGGATTAACATTTGGTAGCTTAGCATTGATCATTTGGGCAATTACTCAATTCGTAAATGCTTTTGGAATTTCTTTAGGTCCTCAACTTGATGCATTGTTAACTCAAATTTATGGGTTATTTAGCTACAACACGGGATTTGCTTTCTCAGGTGTTGCACTATCAGTAATTGGAAAAGCAAGCATAAAGAAAAAACCAAAATCTAAAGCTGAGGTAGTTGAACCTTCCGATGAGTTTAAATTCTGTCCAGAATGTAGCAAGAAATTAATTGCGACTGCGAATTTTTGCAGTGAATGTGGAAAAACATTTGATTAACTTTTTTTTATCCTATTTTTTTATAATTATAAACTAAAGAAAGTTGCTGTTAAAGAATAAAACCTAATCAACAAATTTTT
>JAGXNQ010000013.1:491-32538 GCA_019894955.1 Promethearchaeota archaeon
CTTCCTATTCTTCCTGCTTTAGAAATCGTTTATTGGCCTGCTGTGGTAGATTTTAAGCATAGCTCTTTAGAAGAAAGAGAAGATGGAAGTATAGTTGTAGGTTTTCTTGAAGGTGTTGCACGAACAAAACAAGACACAGAAAATGCAAAATTAATGAGGAAAAAATGTAAGATTATTGTTGCAATCGGAGCATGTTCCTGCTATGGAAGTGTAAAAGGTCTGGCAAATTTGTTTGATAAAGACGAATTAATAAGAAGAAAATTTATGGAAACCGAATCTATTACTGACGAAAATCCTCAGGAGCCAACTCAACACGTTCCCGGTATTGAAGATTATATTGTAAATATAAAGGATATCATTGAAGTAGACGTATTTATTCCAGGATGTCCTCCCACTACCGAAAATATTATTGCTGCCATATCTTACCTTCTCACACTTGTAGCTGAAGGTCCAAAATCACTTGATAAAAATAAATCAGTGTGTGAAAATTGCGATTTATTCAAAGAAGGATGTTTTCTAGATGATGGAAAGCTATGTTATGGATCTATAACTGCAGGTGGTTGTGAGCTAATGTGTCCAAATCAAGGAGATTATTGTTATGGATGTTTTAGAGCAACAAATAAACCAGGAGAAAAAGTAGATCAACTAAAAAATATGCTTCTTGGCATAGAGGAACTAACGGATGATGTCGGAGCGAATTTACAACATTTTCTTGACGTTTATTTAGGATCTTCAAACATTGCTAATTTTTATTTCAGAGGTGACTTACTTCAGAGATTAGCATATGAACCCGATAGTTTTAAAGTAAAAGAAATAGAAACAAAGAATGGTCCTAAGCTTATTCTGGATGTTGCACCTACAGGAACAGAAGTATCAGACGAATTAGTAGGTCTAGCATTATATCTTCTTAAAAATGATCCTAAATTTAAATTTAGCTCAAAAACAGTGTGCAGTCATTGTGATCGAGATATTGTAGATAAAGTACCGACAGATCTTAAGCGTGATTATGTTGGTTTACCTAACACTGAAACTTGTTTTTTAGAACAGGGATATATTTGTTTAGGGCCTGTCACTCAAGCGGGATGTGGAACTATATGCCCAAATAATGCCAATGCACCCTGCCTTGGTTGTTATGGTGCTCCAATGGGCATCAAAGACCAAGGAGCAAAATTCATTAGCACATTAGGAGCATTATGTGCTGACAAGGACCCAAGTGAACTTATTAATTCAATAAAAGATCCTGCAGGATTGTTCAATAGATTCACAGTAGCTGATAGTACCTTAGGACACAGATTTCATGATAAAATGGAGAAAGAATAAAACACCTATTTAGTTTCAATTTTATATTAACTATAATTATATACAATAATAATAAGAAAAAAAAAGTTGAAAAGCATGGCTAAAACAGAAGAATTTAAACTTTTCCCCGGATGCACGATCGGGAATAGAATCCCTTTCATTGAAGCAAGTGCGCGTAAAGTTTTCGATAAATTAGGCATTAAGACATCTGATGCCGATTTTGCTTGTTGTCCGGATCCCGTTGGCTTCAATTCAGTTGATCACGAAAGTTGGTTATCAATGGGTGCTCGAAATCTTACCATTGCTGAGGAAGAATCAAAAGACATTGTCTCGTTATGCAACGGCTGCTTTCAAACACTTAAAGCCGTAAATCATGAATTAAAACATAACAGTCATATACGTGAAAAGATAAATGCTAATTTAAAACTTATAAATCGTGAATATAAAGGAATAATTAATGTAAAGCATTTTGTGGAGGTTTTACACGATCTCGGTGCAGAAAAAATTAAAGAACACGTCACTCACGATTTTTCAAGCTTGAAAGTCGCGTGTCATACTGGATGTCACTATAATAGACCGTCGGAAATCATGCAAACTGATGATCCAATGGAACCAGTAAAGCTGCGAGAGTTAGTAGAAGCAACAGGCGCTACTATTGTTGATTATACCGAAGAAATGCTTTGTTGTGGTTCAGGAGTAGGGAATGTTGAAGAAGCACCCTCAATGCAAATATTATCTAACAAATTTAAAAGTGCAATAGGAGCGGGAGCTGAAGCATTTATCGTAATTTGTCCAGCTTGTTTTCAACAAATGGATACCAACCAAAAAAAAGCAGGAACACAATCAAATAGTGAATTCAAAATACCAATTCTATACTTAACTGAATTAATGGCATTATCTTTCGGTGTTAATCCAGATGATATTGGATTAAAATTCCATAGAGCGCGCCCAACAGAATTATTAGTAAAGCTTGGTCTCACACAATAAACTATTTTATTACCTTTATTAATTTTTAATTATTTATCAATAGAAGTTATACAGAAACCAATTTCCTAATTATAAATACAGCACGATAACAAAATAATTTTAAAATTGAGCATGATGATTGGAGTAGTAAGAACTCCCGAAGTTCGGTTTGAAAATCTTCCTGGATTTCCCTATAAACCAAATTATATTGAGAACCTTAATGGATATAATCAATTGAGGATGCATTATGTTGATGAAGGATCCAACGGTTCTAACAAAACTTATCTATGTTTACACGGTCAACCCACATGGAGTTATTTATATCGAAAAATGATCCCTGTATTTTTAGAAGATAATGGGAGAGTAATCGTTCCAGATTTTTTTGGATTTGGTAGATCTGATAAACCAGTAGATGATGAGATTTATACCTTTGATTTTCATCGAAATTTTTTAATTGAATTCATCAAACGATTAGATCTCACCAATATAACTCTTGTTTGTCAAGATTGGGGAGGGATCCTAGGACTTACATTACCAATGGAAATGCCTGAAAAATTTTCCAGACTTATTCTAATGAATACTGCAATCGCAACTGGAGATTATAAAATATCCGCAGGATTTCAAGCTTTTAGAGATTGGGTTAATAAAACTCCAGATATTGAAGTAGGACGTTTAATGAAAAGAGCTGTATCTATTTTAACACGAGAAGAAGCTGCAGCATATGATGCTCCTTTTCCAGATGCAACATATAAAGCAGGTGTCCGAAGGTTCCCTAACTTGGTAGCGACGGATTTTGATGATCTTGGTGCTGAAATTGGCCGGCAAGCTCGTGATTGGTTTAAAAATCAATGGAATGGTCAAGCATTCATGGCAATTGGAATGCAGGATCCAGTTCTTGGTTCACCCATAATGAAGATATTGCATAAAATGATACCTGGATGTTCCAAACCAATGAGACTAAGAGAAGCTGGGCATTTTACTCAAGAATGGGGAGAAAAAATCGCACTTAGTGCAATAGATTATTTCAAGCTAGGAGGGTAAAAGTTAAGAAATGGCCTTTAATTTTAAAAATCCATCCAAGTTATTTGCGTGGTTCTATTCCTTATTTTGTCCTGTTTATGGAAGAACATTATACAAGGAGTTATTAAAAGCATTAGACTTAAATGGAAGTGAATCGGTTTTAGATTTTGGTAGTGGAGCTGGAATTTTAGCGAAAAAGATTATTAAAAATTTATCAAATGATGGTAAACTAACTTGTTTAGATTTATCTGAAGCCTTTTTGAATAAGGTTCGAAAAAAGTTACGTAAGAATACAAATGTGAACTTCTTATTAGGCGATATACGAGAGATGGACATTCCATCTGATTCATTTGATAAAATTCTTATTACTTGGGTAATTCATCATATAGAAGAAGAACAAAGACTTGGTTTGGTGGGAAGCATTGCAGATACATTAAAAGCTGATGGTAAAATTTATGTTATAGAATATTTAACTCCCCCCCACGGAATTTCTGAGGAGATATTATTCGAGCTTTTTAATGGGATGGGATTATCTGAAAGAATGGTATATCAAAGGAAAAATACAGCTATATTTGAATTTAGAAGAGCTTAAATTAATCGATAATTTGAGCATTTAAATTAAAACCATCAATATCATTAATCCTAACCATAGCAAATGTACCTAATTTGCCATTAAATTTATCTATAAAGATATTTTTATATGCAAAATTCCTCCCGAAAGTTTGATTTTTCCCAGTTCCAGTGTGGAGTGCTAATACCTTGCCTTCCCAGTTTTTCCATTTATCATTTAGGTTTGATAAAGAATCTCTAAAAACATTTGAAAGTTCTATTGAGCGCTTTTTTATTTCCCTACTATTTACTTGTATCATTTTTTTTGCTTTCGTTCCAGGTCTTGGTGTGAACTTCGAAATATTTAAAATCTCTGGTTTTAACCATCGAATTAAATCAATTGTATCTTGAAAATCATCCTTAGTTTCACCAGGGAATCCACAAATTATATCTGTTGATATGGTAAGGTATGGAAGTTTTTCTCTTAAAATCTTCAGTTTTTCTTTTATATCTCCCATGGTATAGGGGCGATTCATTAGTTTCAGGACATCATCGCTTCCAGATTGTATGGGCACATGTAGAAATTGATATACATTTTTTAATCCGTAAATGGATAATAATTGCTCATATTCATCAATCAAAAATTTAGGATTTAACATTCCAACTCGTAAGAAGAATTGAAAGTCAAGGTTAGTAATGGATTGCACTAAATCTTGCAGAGAAGTATTGCCATGGTTGTAAGTACTGCAATCTTGTGAAGTTAGGTATACCTGTTTAATCCCTTGTTTTAATTGATATTCCACGTTTTTAACAATACTTTCTGGATCGTAACAATTCAATCTTCCTCTCGCATTTTTCACGCAACAATAAGTGCACGCACCTAAGCAACCCTCTGAGATGGGAACAATGCCAGTTATTTTCCCTTCTAGATCATCAATAAGATATTTTGATTTGTCAATTGATTTCTTCGATGGAACAAATATATTTCTGTTTCCAACTTTAATTTGTTCAATAATAGAGGGAATTTCTTCAAAATTATCTAAATCAAGTATGGCTGAATAATTTGGAACTAATCGTTCAATGAGTTCAAAATAATTATCCCCTACATATGGTAAGCATCCCGCAATAATGATGTTTTTTTCCTTATTCTCTTGATAAGCAGAATATAATTCTTTCAGCCTCTCTTTAATTTTATTCTCCGTTTGTTGTTTAACAGCACATGTATTAATTATAATGAACTGAGCTTCTGAGATAGATGTAGGAATGTAGTTGTTATCTTTTAAAATCTTGGAAATGATCTGGGAATCAGCCTTATTAGAAGCACATCCATAAGTTTCGATATAAAAGGAATTTTGAATCATTTTTACGTTTGAGATTAAAGAATTAAAGAATTCTAATTAAATAAAAAATGCAAGTAGTAAAAAATTTTGGAATTAATCCCTTAAGAGGATATTAGTAACGTAAATTTAATAATATAATAAACAATAAGCTAGTATTAACAATTTAAAGTTATATTGATGGTGAATCATGTCTAAATATGCTTACTGTGATATTTGTAAAAAAGAAATTAGCGATCCGACCCGTAAACCCATGGTAACATTTAGAAAAGTACTTTGGGTTCTTGTAATTATCGCTTCTTTAGGTATTGCTGCTATTGCCTTTATAATCGTTTATGCTAACAAACCAAAACATTATTGTTCTACTTGCTTTTCCAAATTAAGATATACAAAAGAACCAATTAAAACAAAGGAGCAAGAAGAGAAAGAAATCACGGCTAATTTATCATCTAAAGAGAAAGTTATGAGAAAAACGGAGAAAGCAAAAGCTAACAGGAAACCAGGGACAAAAAAAGTACTAAAATTAGATGATGACGATGAAGAAGAAGATGTAGAGGGGGATACCTTTTGCGAATTTTGCGGGGAAGCAATTTCCTCTTCAGATAAAAGATGCCCCTATTGTCACATCAAATTAGATTAGTAATATCTATTTATTTATTTCATTTTTATTCAGACCACTACTTATATTAACTATCAGGTAAGACATATGAGTGTTGAATTATACTACTTTTCTGGTACGGGAAATAGTATTCCTATAGCGAGAGAATCAAGATAATCGAAAAAAATTATGGAGATTTTTATATCTTTTTTCAGATTCCTATTTTATTAATACACCAACTACATAAAATATATTATATATAAAAAATATCTAAAATAAATAGAATTATTATATTCGAAATTCTTAAATAATTTCAATTTTAAATTTAAGAGGAAATTAATATGGCAAGAAAAGCTAGGCGAGCACCAAAAAAACCGTTTAATCCACTAGAAGTTTATAGTACTTGGGATCTTAGGATAGCAAAATCCATATATTATGGAATCATCCTTGCTTCCATCATCACAATCCTTGGAATCTGGCTGGCAATTATCGGTTGGTTAGTAGAAAGTGGTAGAATCGCTGAAATGTTAAGTTTAGGAGCAGGTGTCATGGCTTTGATCATAATAGGTATCGTTGCCGGTCATCTATTCCTACTTGTACTTTTTTACACCTTATTCCGAGGAGGAATACTCAAATTATGCAGGAGACTCTTCAAGGATAGAATGCTAGCGAAAAAATATGAAGATTATACAACTCTCAGGTTGCTGCTTGCAGTGACTTTAATAGTTGTGTACATGTTCATTATTACCCTGATCGCAATAATTATACCATCATTTTTCTGGAGTTTCATAGCAGGCATTTGGCTTTATATAATCACGCACTTTAACCCTGGTGAATGGGTGTTATTAGTTGGCGTATTGATGTTTATCATCATTATCCTTATCTACGTAGGTTTCGCCATTTGGAACCATGGAGTCTATTCAGTTCTCAAGCGCGTTAAAAGAATCGAAGAAGAAGAAGAAATTGACCATGAAATCGAAATTGAAGGATTAAAAGATGCTGATGAAGAAACTCTCATGAAAACATATACAAAACAGACTGGAAAGAAAGCAGTTTATCGTGGTAAAGAAACTAATGGGTATTTAGCTTGGAAAAAGAAAGTATTAGGATAAAAAATTAAAAATAAAAAGATTTTTCATTATTTTTTTTATTATATTACCGACGCATCATTCGTGGATTTCTAAAAAGCATGAGTTCTGTTCTTGGCACTTTATATTCTGATGTTCCACTGGATTTCATCTTCTTATAGTAGTATTTGATTATTTTTTTAGACTCATCCATGAAACCACAAGTAATTCCAAAAAGGATCATGTAATTTCTAAAAGTTTTATCTTTTGCATAATCCTTGTTATAAATCTCAATCTCATACTCCTTCTGAATGGGATGTCCGTCTACTCGTGCGATTAAAACATTACCGATGTAAATTTTATAATTCCGCCCTGGACCTACTACCCCTTTACAGTGAACCATTTGAAGTTGGTCATCTTTATCTTCAGGTAATAGAGGAAAAGTCCATCGAGAACCTAAGAATCTCCATCCTCGATTTATTCGTATTAAATTAATAATACCGGGTACTTGGAAGAAAAATACAGGAGCTGCGTGCTTTATTTCATAACTTTGAATTATGGAATGGGCTATACTTAATTCTACACCTCCCTTAAAACCGCCTCCTTTAGGTAAGGAATCCATGGTTTCTTCCATAATAGTAAAAAAACGACAAACTATTCTTTTGTCTGTGAGAGGTTTTTCCTCCCATTCTTCTTTATTGAATGCAATGACATATTTCTTCTCGCCGTCTATTTCAATAATGCCTTCCATGTCAAAATTCTTGGAATACCATCTAGTCTTCGCTTGGTACTTAAGTTGTTGGTGAATACCTAGCTCTTCGTCATGAAGTCTCGTTCTCCAGAAATTTACTAGAATATTCATATGTACAGTTTTAGATGTGTCAGCTTCTGGTTCTGCTTTTGCAGCTGCTTTTTTTTTAGGCTTTTTTGTCTTTGCAGGTACTGCCCGAGCTTTCTCTTTAGGTTTTTTTGGTTTCTTCTCTTCAATTTCATCTATTGGATCTTCTTCAGTCATAAAAATCACTTTTTTTTTATAGAAATTATTCTTGAAGTAGTATATAATTTTTACTTCTTGAAATTCTTATTAGTTATTAACAAATAATTACTCTTTTAAATTTTTATCCTCTGATCTATAAGATGGAAGAAAAATACAAAAAAATCTTGGCTTTAATTAAAGAAAATAAAGGTAAAAAATTAACGATTGAAAGAAAATATATACCTGAAATCATACATGATGATGGTTGGCAGATGAATTCTAAAGATGGCTTGCCAGAATTAACACATCTTACAATAACTACAATTAAATATTGGAAAATTTCAATTAAATATAAAAATGGCTTTTTTTTACTTAATATACCAAAAGATTTTTCACTCAAGTGATATTACGATAAGTCTATCTCACATTTATCGCTATCACAATATCTTTCACCAATTGCGCGATCACGTGAGTTTCCAAGGTATAAGGGTTGAACTTTAGAAATTAATTCTTCATATAGTTCTTTTGAGATTTCTTCATATGGTGCTTGCTTATATCCGTGTTCCTTGATGGGTAAAAAGCTAACACTCTTTAATTTATCTTCGAAACATTCTAAAATATGACTAATTTGATCAGCTTCATCTGGCTGAAATGTTATTGTGATTGATACTTGATTATCACTCCAAAACTTTTGATAATCTGCTGCATTCTGGGCTTGTTCCCAAATGGAAACATCGTTTTTAGACCTATCAAAATATTTTTCATGTACGGGAAATTCAGCAACAACGGTATTTGGAGAATAAGCATCAGTTTCTACATTATATCCAGCTTTTTTTATGGGTTCGATTAGATCTGAATTATTAGAAAGCCGAATCCTTCTTATATAGTATTCTGAGTGAGGATAATGAATCCCCGGAGTTACTCCAGGTAACAAGCTTACACTACCACTTGGTTTTACTGTAGTTAGTTTGATCGAATGAGGAATGCAAAGCCAATTAGAATACTCCTCATCTAAATCCTTTATAAAATCATATGCTGTATCGCACCAATCGATTATTGTTCTTCTTCCATGTTTTACAAATGCTTCAATTATACCCGTTTGAGAAATGCCCATCCTTCGATTTTTCAACATTACCGCATTAGTTGCAGTCCAGTGGGTGTTTACCAAGGTCACGCTTTTTGCATATAAATATGCATACTTCAAAGTATCTTGAAACTCCTCATATGACTCGTGTCTTGATGGAAACGTTTCTACAAGGCAGCAAAGTTCAAATGATTCCAGTGTTTGTTCTCCGCATGGATTTACACCTGCGGCTTTCTTATCTTTATAATCTGGTTTATCTTTCAACCTAGAATAAGCTCGTGCGTTTTCTAACCAAAAAATTCCAGGTTCTCCATTAACTGAAATTTGTTTGCTAATAAATGAGTAGTCCAAACCTTTTACTGCAAACACGGAATTATTGCTAGCCCAACGATGCGAGTACAATTTATCTTGATCTTGTTTACACGTGACAAATTCAAAATCAGTAGGGTCTCCCAGTGCGATTTCAGCGCTCCTCCTGACATTTCCTGCTACAACACATTTTCCTATAAAATTCATGAGGTCAACAATATCCACTGAGGTTATTGTTTTACCGATTCTAGGGGTCAAAGTTTCTTGGATATTACTTATCAGTTCTTTCAAAGGATCTGGTCCAGAAGCAATACCTCCAAATCCCCTAATAGGTTCCCCCGCGGATCTGATTAGGGAATAATCATATTTAGGTACTTGTTTACCAAGGAAATACGCTTCTAAAGACAATTTTACGCCTTCTACCCATCCTTCTCTACTATCAGGAATTTGAAAAACAAAATGACCTTCTGCGGGTTTTTGAATTGTAATTTTTCCTGCTCCTCTCGTATCAAATCCTACGCCCACACCCAACATGAGTGCATCCATGACGAATTCAAAAGCTTTTGATCGTTTTAAGTTAATATCCTCAGTGGAAGCAAATCCGCAGTTATTGAGTGACATTGATCCGTTCTTTAGAACGAATTCTGTTCCCATCATCCACAGTCCCCTCCCCGGAGGTAAAAATTTGAAATTCCAAATTTTTGAGAACATTATTTTTGCGGACTTTTGAGCTTTTTCATCACTCCAAGGTAAACTCAATTTAATGCAATGTTCTTTCTGAATTGAATAGCATCCTTCAACAACTCGTCTAACTGTTTCCCAAAATTCCTCTTTTCGGTTTTCTCCTTCAATCATCCGGGCATAAGTTCGCTTATAAGTGACATAACCTAAAGGTCCCCAATTTGGCTGGATCTCCATGTAATTTTTTAAAAATTCTTCATCTAATTTGAATGAGATATTTTCCAAATTAATTGCACGTGCGAAAAGATTGCGATATTTATTCATTCCTCTCTGAGTGAGTTCGAGACAAACGAGTTCTCTAATATAATTCGTCGAGATCTCAGCTACGCCCAAACCAATAATTTTTCGAATGACGTCTTCAGATACTTCGGTTGCGATTCTAAAATCAAGTCCTGTCTCTCTATTCAGGATCTTGGCAATATTCATCTCATCAAATTTTTTCTTCTCTCCCTTTGAATTTATCACGAATTTTGGGAATAGATCTGTCAGTGAAAATGAGTTATCTGTCATGTTTTGTCTCTCCAAACTCAATATATGATTTTTTATTTACGTATTTTTAAAAATTTTAAATTGCTAAATTAAAAAGCCTTAACCTACCTTATAATTAATATTCAGTTGTAATATAAATTTATCTTTCACTTTTATTAGCACATTGATGAATCTCTTAAACTCTTGCTTACTTTTGATCAATATAATCCATAATTCATATTGAAATTCTGATTTTAAAATTTAACCATTTTATTTTATAGATTGTACATGATTTTATGTCGTATTAATGTCGAAATGACGACAAAACTCAAAATAGATATAAAACTGAGGTATTTAAAGAACAAAGGGGCTATGGATTTTTGAAGGTTTAAGTTCAACATAAACTAATTTTTATAAAGTTAGGATTTTTTAGTTTTTTACTCTCCTTATATATTTTCGATATTTAATTCTTTTATATTCGATTCTTTCATCTTGTATTTTTTAATAAATATAGTAAAAAGAAATATCCATGCAATCATGAAGCCAAAACCAATAGTAAAAGTTTGAAATAAATCAGGTAACCCAGAGAAAAAAGAAACAAATCCATTATAAAGACCATGAATTAAAATTGGAATTAATAAGCTATCTGTTTTTTCTCTTATTAAACCTAGAAGCATTCCAACTTGGGCAGCAAAAATACCACTAAAAATATTAAATTCAAAATTTCCAATAATCAGATAGAACGGATTAAATACATGAGCTAAGCCAAATAATAAAGCGGCTATAGTCACTCCTGGTCCAAATTTAAGATTTTTTGAGATATATGGATGATTGAAATCCTTATTTAATCTAGATTGGATATAACCTCGAAAATAAATCTCTTCAAACACTCCTGTAAATATCAATTGAAATATTAAAGTCGATATAAAATATTGCGGTTGATATCTTGCTATATCAAATGTTGCTAAACCAAAAAGGATTGTAAGAATTGAAGGAAAAATTATTAGAATAACAAAAATTAAAGCCCAAATAATGTCTGATTTAGCATTTTTAAATTGAAATCCATATGATTTAAAATTCCGTTTAAATAAAAATATTATAATCATTGGAATAACAGCAGAAAGTATTGTTATAATATAATTCCAATAAAGAAGATCTCTCTGTATTTGAGAAATAAAAGTAAAAGAAAAAAGAAATCCAATTAATTCTAGGATAAAATATATACTTAATACTTCAATAACCGCATAAATTTTGTTTTTAATCGTATATAGGACCCCTTAAAATGATAATAAATTAATTTTAAATGTAAAAAATTAAAATTCCAATAATATCAATAATTGAAAGATATATTTAACCTTATTTTAAGCTATTTAAACAAAAAGGGAATAGAATTTTGAAATTTTATATATAATAAAAATAATTCTTAATTAATTCATCAAATAACCATCAAAAAGTTAGATAGAAGTGGGTTTAATCATGAAAGCCGCTGTTTTCAATGGTAAACATCTTAGAATTGAAGAAATTGAAATGCCACTCATAACAGAAACGCAAGTATTAGTAAAAGTTAAAGCAGTCGGAATATGCGGGACAGATATTGCCATATATAAAGGTCATTTACCAACTCCAACGCCATTAATACTCGGTCATGAATTTTCTGGAGAGATCGTCAAGATTGGTAGCAAAATTGATTCATCTTGGCTCAATAAGCGAGTGACCGCAGAAATCAATACCAATATTGATTTTGATTGTTTTTATTGCCAAAGAGCTATGTACACGCAATGCATTTCTCGGAAATCACTGGGTATTGATATTAATGGGGCTCTAGCTGAATATATCTCACTTGATTCCTATTTACTTCACGAAATTCCTGACAAAATATCCTTTGAAGAAGCCACGTTTATCGAACCTTTAGCAGCTGCTTATCAAACTTTCGTTATGATGCCAGTAGATAAAGATGATAAAATAATTGCTATTTTCGGACTTGGCAAGTTAGGACTCTTATTAGTCCAAGTTGCATTACTTAAGGGATTAGAAGTGATTGTAATTGATGGCTCTGATAAAAAACTTAATCTGGCTACAAAATGGGGGGCTCAACATTCAATTAATCGCTTAAAATGCACAGAAATCCCTGCAGAAATTAAAAACATAACTAAAAATATAGGCGCAGATATAGTAGTAGACACGTCTGGTAATCCAGATTCATTAAAAAATATAGTTAAGTCTTGTAGAACTAGAGGAAAGATTCACATAAAGAGCACTCATGGTCTCGATGTACCTATGAACTTGACTGATATTGTTGTAAGGGAAATAACGTTATACAGCAGTCGATGTGGTCCATTTGAATTAGCAATCCAAGGTCTTGAGTCAGGAAAGATTCAAGTTAAAGATTTAATCTCTAATATCTACAAACTTTCTGAAATTGAAGAAGCATTTAATTCCTATGAAAAAAATAGAGATCAAATAAAATCGATAATAAAATTTTGATCTTGGATTCTACTTTCAAGCATATTATAAATACTTCATTAGCGAAATAATTATAGATTAGTTATGATTTTTATTCATAATTTATTCATATTACATATTTGGAGAGATAAAAATTGACCCTCGAAGAGAATAATAACAATATATTATTTGATACAAATGTCCCTGACGACAGCCCCATAAACCAGGAACACATAAATCTGCAATATCACTGGTATCTCAGTATTTTCATTATTATTTATTATATATCATATGTGATCCCGGGAATTGTATTCATGTACTATATCATACTGTTTTTTATTCCGAATTTCTTAAGAATAGACAGCCTTATCACGGTCTTTACGAATATGGAGTATTTATTATCCTTTTTCATGCTCCCTATTGTACTTGTATTTAGCTATTTCCTCCACTTGCTTCTTGTAGGATTAATCACACGTCTTTTTTGGAGAATTACTGAAAAAATCAGTCCATCAAAAGATGGAATTATTCCAAGGAATATAGCTTCTAAAACTGCCAATTTGTATCATATACGATCTTTCATGATAAAGTATGGAAAGAACGCGTTCATGAAGGGTATTTTGCCATGGTTATCGAATTGGTTTTTTAATTTCGTAGGAGCAAGTGTCATAGGAAAGGGCTCTACACTTGAAGAATCTGTTGTTAACGATAGAAATTCGATTGTGGGAAAAAATTGCTATATTGGGTGCAATTCTGCACTATCCAGTCATTTTGTCGAAGGAATCTTCGGTAATATTGTTTATTTTAAAATAAGATTAGGGGATAATGTAACACTCGGAGGTTTTAACAATATTGCTCCCGGTTGTGAAATAAGTGATAACTCCTACATATTACCCATGGCAGCGTGTACTAAACACAATAAATTAAAAGGTAATAATTTTTACTTCGGGATGCCTTTACGCAGAATCTTCAAAAAGAAAATTATGGACTATTTACAAGTTACAGAGGAAGATTTAAATCGTGCAGAAGAACTTCGCATTAAACAAGACAAGCTAAAATCTGAAATATTTAGTGAGGAAAAATTGGAGGAGTGAAAAGGCATGGAAAACGATAAATTAGACGATAATATAAACACTGAAGCACAAGATAATGATGAAGTTGATGATGATTTTTCCATTGATTTTACAACAAGTTCTGCAATAAGTAGTATGGGACTTAAATTTCTCGTCCTCTATCTTCCAATTTTTTGGTTTAGTGGTCTTGTAGTTGCGACTTTTTGGTATGGATATGCTGCGGGAACAGCAGATTGGTTCATTAAATTATTATGGCTACCATTATTCGTCATATCCCTAATGTTTCTTTTCATCTTCACGAGTTTTTTCTTTTGTAAGCTCTTGTTGATTTTAATAAACCTCATGTGCAAACCAAAAGAAGGTATATTTCGAATTGATACTAGAGATCCAAATTTTGAATTCTGGAAATTGAGAATTGAAGTGAAGAAAATTGTATTATGGCTTTTAAGAAATTGGCCATTACCATGGTTGGATGTCATAGCTTTTCGTTGGTTTGGGGTCAAAATGGACTTTTCAAGCCATCTCAATGATGCTTGGGTAGATTGTGAATTCATTGAATTCGGCAATAATATAACAGTGGGTCAAGGAGCCGTATTGATGAGTTCCATGGTAGTTGGTAATTATTTAATTATAAAGAAGATAACTTTAGATGACTTTTCCCTAATAGGAGGTCAAAGTACAATAGCTCCAGGAACTCATTTTGGAAAAGATACAGTTTTAGGAGCTGTATCAGTCACTACACTAAATCAAAGATTAGAAGATGGGTGGATTTATGGAGGAATTCCGGCCCGTAAGTTGAAAGAAAATAAATATGCGGAAGAGCGGACAGCAACTATTCATAAAATTGATGTTGATGAAGAAGAGAAAGTTGAAATTGAATATGATATCAATATTGAGGAAGATAAAAAAAAATTTCTAAGGAGGGGTTCTAAAGAATGAGTGTCCCCAATTCCATGCGCGTTGGTCCTTTTTGCGCATCTGTATTGGTTAAAAGGAAATATTTGATCTTGTATATTTTATTGATTTGGATGAGCATTCTCCCAGGAATGTTGGAAATATGGGTATATTGGCAAGCTTTATGGAATGATGTACGACCACTTCATTTTTACATATATTTACCTCTTTTACTAATTGCCATTTACATTACAACTGTGTTTGCGGCAATTATTTTTACAAAAATAGCATTGGTTTTTGTAAATATCTTTCACAAACCAAAAGAAGGAGTTTTTCTAAGAGATCGTTCAGATAGAGACTACAGATACTGGAGTCTTAGAAATACCATAAAAAAATGGCCAACTTGGCTTGCTCATAAATTTCCTTTCCCGTTCTTGGATAATTTCTGCTTCAAAATGTTTGGAGTAAAAACGACTTTTTCAAATTCCTTATTCGAAGGATGGGTTGACACGGAATTTATTACGTTTGGTAAAAATGTGGTTTGCGGGCAAGGCGCAATCATTCAATCAAGCGTTATAGTCGGTAATTTTTTAATAATAAAAAAAACTGTTATTGAGGATAATGTTAGAATAGGAGCTCATGTAATAATAATGCCTGGTACTCATATTGGAAAAAACACTATCTTAAATACATGGTCTTCTACAAAGGTAGGACAGGAATTGGAAGAAGGGTGGATATATAATGGGGGTCCAGCCAAAAAATTCAAGAAAAATAGGTTTTTTGAAGATATTCCGATAGAAAAGCTTACTCATGAGGTAGGAGATTATGAAGGATTATTGAAGAAATATGATGACAGTAGAGAGAGATTAGAAATAAAAAAACGCCATAGTTTAAAAGAAAGATTACATCTCGGAAAAGATAAAGAGAGGGAGAATGAAAATAAAGAAGATTGATCCTTTTTTCATAAATATCTAAAAATTTATTTTTAATTGATTCTTCAAGAATTTTATAATTTCTAAACATGTTTTTTTCCTTTCATTTATATTAGGATAAAATACTGATGGTTTTGGGCAGTCTTCATCAAGCACGCATTTATCTTCTTTCATATTATAAATTAAAGGATAAAATTTGCATCCTTGAGGTCTAGTATCATAAATTATACACGTTTTTGTTAGCGTATCAAAAAAGTAGCAGTGATGGTCATTGTTTCTTAATTGTAAAAAACCATCTGAACTAATATTACAAAAATCTTCTTGTTCTATTTCTCCCTCAAAATTATTTATTATTCGTTTTACATCTTCTTGAGAGAGTATCATTTCTGTTTCTAAACAGCATTTTCCGCAATCTAAACAAACGTTAGTCATGATGATGGATAAATTAACTTATTATTTGCTAAATATATTCTTTCTTTTTATTATTTTTCAAGTAGTTAGATTTTAAACACTTAAAACGTTAAGACAATTTAGTAGAATTCAATAGTGAAATTATAGAAATGTCAGAAGATTCCCAAGAAAAGGATTCAATTGCATTTGAAGTTCTTAAAGAAGATGTACCAAAAGAGGAGATAAACCAGCAATTTGGTTTGTATGCACTTATCTTCCTTATAAATTATTATTTATCTTGGTTATTAGCTGGTTTCATTTTTCTTTCATATTTCCTAATTGAATTCATGCCAAATGTTCTCCAAGTCACATCTTTTATCACTCTTTTCACAGATCCAAAATCATTAGTATCATTGCTATTAATGCCATTAATAGTAATAGCATGTTACGTGATTAGAATGATATTTGTTGGCATTACAACTCGAATTTTTTGGAGAATTTCAGAAAGAATTTCCCCTAGTAAAGATGGAGTTATTCCAAGGAACATTAAATCTAAAGCTGCAGATTATTACCATCTTCGATCTTTTATGCTAAAATATGGTAAAAACCTTTTTACAAAAGGGATGTTTCCATGGCTATCGAACTGGTTCTTTAATTTCGTTGGTTCTTCAAAAATTGGTAAGGGGACAACTTTGGAAGAGTCAGTTGCTTCAGATAAACACGTGACAGTAGGAAAAAATACTTATATGGGCGTTAATGCAACTCTAGCAAGCCATCTCGTTCAAGCCATCTTTGGGAACATCCAATATTTTAGAATGCATGTTGGAGATAATGTAACAATGGCAGCGATGAATCAAATTGGACCAGGGAGTGAAATCATGGATGGTTCATATCTCTTACCACTCGCATCAACGAATAGACATAGTGTTTTAAAGGGAGGACATAATTATTATTTTGGCATTCCTCTCAGGAAAATATTCAAGAATAAAACAATGAATTATTTAGGAGTTACAGAGGAAGATTTAGAAAAAAATGAGAACATGCAGGTGTATTTAGATAAAATTAAATCAAATATACCTAAAAAAGAGAGAAAATCAAAAAAAGAAAAAAAGACAATAATCGAAACTTCGACAATTAGCACCTCAGAGGAGATAAAAGAACTTAAAAAGAATAAAGTTGATATAAATGATTTAACCAAAGAGGATCTCGCCATAGATTTTACTACTTCGAGTGCAATTAGTAGGATTAATATTAAATTTCTTATAGTGTATATCCCAATTTTGTGGCTTGGAGGTCTAATTATCTCAATTTTCTGGTATGAATATACAAAAGGAGTGTGGGACTTTTCAAATCAAGCTAATTTGATTAATTCAATCATTAATAATATCAGTACGATTCTCTTTCTACCTATTGCAATCTTTATAATGATATATCTATTCATTTTAGGTGTATTATTTTTTAGTAAATTACTCTTAATATTCATCAACATGATTCATTTACCAAAAGAAGGCATTTTTTTGGCTGAAGTAGGGAATGTTGATTATGATTTTTGGATGTTTCGTACTGAATTAAAGAAAATTGCCTTATGGCTTTTAAGAAATGGACCAGTGCCATGGGCAGATGTTATAGCCTTGAAGTGGTTTGGAGTAAACATGGATAGCTCAAGTCATTTATATGATGCATGGTGTGACGTAGATTTTGTCTCTATTGGGAGGAAAGTGCTTATCGGCCAAGGGGCCACAATAATGTCATCCATGGTAATTGGAAAATATTTGATTATTAAGCGTGTAGTATTTGATGATTATGTAATGGTTGGCGGTCATACCACTATTGCACCAGGTACAATTATGGGACATGATTCTGTTATAGGTGCAATCAGTTCCACTACTTATAATCGTGTTCTTGACTCGAATTACATATATTTTGGAATTCCAGCTATTCCGTTAAAAGAAAATAAATATGCTGAAGAAAGAAGAGATATCGTTATAAAAAGACATGTAGATGAATCTAAAAAAATGGAAGAAACCCATGAAGTTAATATTGATGAAGACAAAAAGAAGTATATTAAAACTGGAGATGATGAGTGAAAATCGTGTCAATTCCAAATTCCATGAGGGTTGGTCCCTTTCTACCCACAGTTTTAGTAAAGAAGAGATATTTAATTTTTTACATCCTGATAATTTGGCTAAGTGCAATTCCACTTTTTATTGAATTTTGGGTTTATTATCGTTTTGTTTGGAGTCCTGTACGACCTATTTTCTTCTTTATATATCTAGCCTTATTATTATTACCAATGTATTTGACTTTAGCATTTTTTGGAATGTTTTGGGCTAAATTTTTCTTAGTCATTGTTAATTGGATTCATATACCACGTGAAGGTGTCTTTTTGCGTCATCCCTCAGATAAAGACTATAGATATTGGTCATTACGGAATACGATAAAAAGATGGCCTTTTTGGGTTTGTCATCGGTTTCCATTTCCATTTTTAGATAATGTATGCTTTAAGGTTTTTAATGTTAAGACAAAATTTTCTAATTCATTGTTTGAAGGATGGGTGGATACAGAATTTATATCCTTTGGAAATAATGTAGTTTGTGGTCAAGGTGCAATTATTCAATCAAGTGTTATAATAGGAAATCTCTTGATAATTAGGAAAACCATTATAGAAGATGATGTTCGCATTGGATCTCATGCAATAGTCATGCCTGGAACGCACATTGGAAATAGAAGTGTGTTAGCAGCAAATTCGGTGACAACAGTAGGACAAGTTTTAAAAGACGATTGGATTTATGTTGGCATTCCATGCAAAGAATTTAAACAAAATTGGTTTTTTGAAGATGGTTTAGAAGATAAACTAGGTGTAGTAGAAGATGTTGATGCATTATTGGGAAAATATAATGAAATCATTACTAAAGTTAGATGGGATGAAAATCTCACCTTAAAAGAACGTAAAGCGATAAAAAAGCAACAAAAAGAAGAAGAAGAACGTCGATGGGAGCGTAGTAAGGAAATGGATGAGAAAAAACGAGAAGACCTTTTAGGATAATTTCTGGCTGAGAAAATTTTAAAAAAAAAGAATATCTTAAAAATTATTTTATTTTGTGGGAAAGCTTATGGACGATCCACCAAATGTCATTGATTTTCATCAAATTAAAATAGTCGATATACCCGACTTCCTCACATTCGATTCTTAGTTTTACTGCTGCATTTTTTCCGGTTACATCAACATTATAAAATTCAGTATTCCAAGTGAGATCCTTATTCACATTCTCTAGTTTATACCGCGAAATATACTCTTCCTTATCAACTATTTTCAATTGGTCATTTTCATCAAATAAAAAAAACTTCCATTCATCATGCAAAATATTTTTATAAAGCTCCGGATCACTCTTAGCATGACCTTCATGATAAAAATCCATGATAGCTTTCTTAATGGATATTATCTCAGTTTCTCGGTTATTTTCAGATTGGTTAATTACCATAAGATCTCAATCATTTTTTATTATATTAAATTTATTCATTTTTTATCACAAAATACATTGTTCCTTTAACAATGGTCTATCAAAAGAAGAATTTTAGATGAAGAAGAGTCAAAAAGAAAAAAAAAGGAGTTTATCGTTTGATGAGATGATATGCGTACACTTGGCCAGATCCATGAACGTTTACGAGTTCCATTCCATTTTTTGTCATGTGTTGTTCAATATATGACAGAGCACTTGTGTAAAAATCTTTTTTATCATACTTTTTTTTTGAGGCACCTGAAGAAGTCGCGTGATTTAAAGAATGACCTAGTAAGTCCAATATAATGATTTCTACTTTCATTTTTAATATTCCATCCTTCATATTGAATTATTTTTTTATGGTATTTTCATCTATATGCTAATTACTTATATAAATTTATCATTCGAACAAATAACCGAATAACAAAGTTAATTCTGAAGCGAATCATAGGAAAAGTTAATGAAATTGAGAAATTTTACTTTATAACAAAATACATTCTTCGGTTTTTAGCTCCTTTATTGACTGTTTTGGTTAGCTCAATTGTTCCAATTTCATTTAAATGGCGTACATGAGTTCCCCCATCAACTTGCTCATCAATATCTCCAATTCTTATAATGCGAAATTCTTGAAGACCTTTAGGTAAACCTACGGCTAAACGAGCAAGCTCTGGTTTCTTCATAACTTCCTCACGAGTCATGTAATCAACAGTTACCGGTAAATCTTGTTGAATGATTTCGTTAGCTTTATCTACAAAAGCTTGAAGTTTCTCGGGAGAATAATCTTCCATGGAAAAATCCATTCGACTTTTATCCAATTCGATTTGATTGCCAGTAATTTTAGCGTTCGCTTTTCTATACAAGAGGTTACTGATCAGATGGCAAGCTGTATGTGATCTCATAAACATATACCTTCGATCCCAATTAATCTCACAAGACACTTTATCTCCTTCAGTTAAGCCTGGTTTATCAATCTCATGACTAATTTCACCAGAAAATTTACCCACATACACAACTTTGAATTTTCCTCCATTTTTAGTCATATACCCTTCGTCGCAAGGCTGACCACCTGATTTTGGATAAAAAGCTGTTTTATCAAGAACTATAAATTTCCCATCATTAACTTTGAGGACTTTTGCTTCCCATTTTTTCAAGTAAGAATCATTCATGTATAAAGCATCTGTCATGGTTAGGATAAAGTACTATTTTTTTAAATGATTATGTTAAATTTTTATATTCAATTATGATTATATTTTCAATTTATGTCTTAAAATTTTATTTGGACATAATTGTAATCTTGTTCCATCATTTCATTAGAATAGAGTTCAATTAATTGATATAAAATAAGGATTAATATGAAAGATCTCAAACTAAGAGATCCTAATTTTTATTTTTCAGAATCATATAAATCTCCAGGTTTTGAACCATCAAATAGTTCTAATTTGTAAAAACGTACAATTTTTTCACATTGAGGGCAAAAATATATTCCTGGTTCACCATTTTCATGTGATAAGCCACAAATTTTACAAATTATGTAATATTTCATCTCAAATCATTTTTTTAATTTTTTATAAACTTATTCCTTAATTTTCCATGTCTTAAGTTTATCAACTGGGTTTGGCAAACGTCCTTCTAGCCATTCAGCTGCATTATCAGGAGTAAAATCCTTAGAATCACACTCTATCACCCAAGATAAGAAATCTCGAGGTCCACCATTCATATATGGAGGAGGTGAAACAGGTTTAAAAATTGTAGGTAACCTCTCTTCTTCGGAAACGTAATTCAATACGTGTCCAAGCTCCTGAACGACATTCCATGCTAAAGAGTGATCTATATCAATACTTAATTTAACCCACCAAAAATCTCCATCAACGCCATTTCCTATAGTCCTATTAATCGAGGGGACTTTCCTAAGATATCGGAGCAATTTGTCAAAAAACTGATCTTCCATAATAAATTGAAGAGGGGCTAATATTTAAAATGACTTGGAGGAATAAGAAAATATTCAACGTACATTATTATTCATCATTATGTTCGTTGAGTTCGTTAGGTTTGGCACCACAAAATGCCTCGATTTTAAAGTATTTCATATCTTTTGCACAAGTCTCGCAATAATAGGTACCTGGTTCTTTATTTTCAATAACTATATTACATTCCTTACATGCAATTGCTTTCATAACAAAATTTATCAGAATAGAACTTTAAAAGGTTCTCTTTATATTTTAAAATAACTTCTTTTTTGAGTAAATTAGAAATAGGTTCAAGATAATAAATTCCAATGAAATAAATAAGAGCTGCTTAAATAGACAAAACCCCGGCAAGGTTGTCAACATTGCATCTATAATTTTTATGCAAGTATCATTCAATTATGGCTACTTTTGGCAACTTTTTAGCTGTTGATTATCATTTGAATCTTAGGGTCATAAAGTATGATATTTTTTCACACTTGGAACAAAAGTAATATCCTTCTTTATTACCACTTACTTGATCCCGACAATTCATGCAAAAAATCATTATATATCAATTATGATATCAAGAGGTTTTGAATTTTTTGTTGATAAAAAATAAAAGAAAAGCCAAGGGGGTTTTTAACGAAAAATTATAAATTAAAAGCAATCAATTATATCTCTAAGATCTACAATTTTTACCGAATCTACTTTTATTAAAAATAAATGGTGTTATAGATGAATCAAGTGGAATATAAAGGTGATACTTATGAAGTTCAAAAAGGTTTTCTGGATTTAGGATTATTGGAAATAACGAACATTGATGATATTCATGGATTAGATACTCTTGACATTACACATTTAGAATTAAGTTCAAATGAATTCACGGAAATTAAAGGATTAGATTCACTTACATCATTAGAAATATTAAATTGCAGTAGTAATCAATTAACACAGATATCAGGGTTATCACAACTAAAAAATCTAAAAATTTTGCATTTAGCATCGAATCAATTATCAAAAATTGAAGGATTAGAGAATCTTTCATCATTAGAAGAATTATACCTGCGAGGAAACCAAATACCAACTTTAACTGGACTTGATGGATTGAAATCTCTGCAAAAGTTAGATCTATCCTGGAATGCAATCTCAAAAATCCAAGGACTAGATACATTAATTGAATTAGAAGTACTATGGATTGCTGGAAATCAAATCAAAAAAATTGAAGGATTAGATAAATTGGAAAATCTGAAGATTTTAAATCTAGCTGGAAATGAAATATCTCAACTTGAAAATGTAGATCATCTTTCAAATTTGAAAGAATTATATATCAACGATAATAAGCTGAAGAAAATTAATAATTTGGAACATCTTACAGATTTAGAAACATTATGGGTAACTTCTAATAAAATTAGAGAAATTGAAGGGCTTGAAAATAGTACTAACCTACAACTTCTAAACTTGAAAGACAATAATATCGATGAAATTAAGGGATTATACCCCTTGGTAAATTTAAGTAAGTTATTTCTCTCTGGAAATAATATAGATCATATTAAAGGGCTTGAAACTCTTCAAGATTTAGAGACTTTAGATATAGGAGATAATAACATATCTCACATTAGGGGTTTAGAATCATTAATTAATTTAAAAGATTTATGGCTTTATGGAAATAATATAGATCCGGATTTAATAAAGCAAATGGGAGGATTAGATTCTGGAGGATGTGCATTTGATGCATCTAAATTCGTACAATACTGCCTAGTTAATCTATAATATAGCATATTTGAAAGTTAGGTGAGAATATTATGATTTCAAAACCAAATCCATATGAAACTCGGAAGAAATAGTTAGAAATTGCTGCTAGATTGATAAACTTATCATCAAATACGATCAAATACCTAAAAGAAGTTGATAGATCGTTGATAGTATCTATGCCAATAAACATGGATGATGGCTCCTTAAAAATTTTTGAAGGATATAGAGTTCACCACTCTACACTTCGAGGTCCGGCTATAGGAGGTGTGAGATATGCTGCAGATTTAACTTTGGATGACATTAAAGCACTTGCATTTTTAATGACTTTTAAAACAGCTTTACTTGGAATTCCTCTTGGAGGTTCGAAAGGAGGAATAAAAGTGGATGTGAAAAAATTATCTAAAAAAGAGTTAGAGAAACTCACCAGAAGATACACAGCAGAAATAATAAATCTTATTGGACCAGATATTGATATACTTGGTCCTGGTTTAAATACTGATGAACAAACCATTGCTTGGATGATGGATGTATATTCAATGCAAAAAGGAAGATCAGTTCCTTCCGTCGGAGTTGGAAAACCAATAGAATTTGGAGGAACTGTTGGAAGAAAGGAGGCATCTGGAACGGGAATGTTTTATATTCTACAAGCATTATGCGATAAATTAAATTTTGATAAAACATCATTAGACATTGTAATTCAAGGATTTGGGAATGTTGGAATGGTAATTGCAGAAACTTTATATAAAAATAAATGTAAGATAATAGCTCTTTCAGATACAAAAGGAGGAATATACTCCCCTGAGGGTTTAGACATAGAAAAATTAATATCTTGGAAGTTAGCAGGTAATTTTATCAAAGATTACAAAGATAATAGTACGAAAGCAATTACTAATCAAGAATTATTAGAATTAAAATGCAATTTCTTGATACCAGCTGCAATCGAAAACCAAATTACAAGTAAAAATGCAGATAAGATTGATTGCCAAATAATTTTAGAAGGCGCAGACGGACCAGTTACAAGTCAAGCAGATGCTATATTAAATGATAAAGGAATTTTAGTTGTTCCAGATATTTTAGCAAATGGGGGTGCTCTATGTGTATCCTATTTCGAATATATTCAAGATGTTCATTCTTATTTCTGGAAAATAGATCGAGTTAATCGAGAAATGAAGAATATATTGCTAGAAGCATTTGAAAGAGTTTGGGAACTCTCAAAAGAAAGAAATGTATCTCTTCGAAATGCAGCATATATGATTGCGATTGATCGAGTAGCAAAAACTCATGAATTAAGAGGATTATTTCCTTGAATTAATAATTCAATCAATTGTTCCGTTATTTTTCTCATTGCGATATAACTAACAAAATTTTTATTAACATCAATGATTGGTAATCCTTGTAATTCCATTTTAATGATCTCTTCATCCCTTGGAATTTTATCCAAAATTGGAAGGTTATAAGCTTCTAATTTTTCAATTATCCTAGAGATATCACCTTCTACTTTATTGATAATTACTCCACAACGTTTATAATGAGTAAATTTATCTGCACTACTCCTGATTGAATCTGCAGTATCGACACTTCTAAGAGAAATATCCGTGACTAATAGAAGATAATCAATACTCTCTATTACTTTTCTATTGATTTGTTCTAAACCCGCCTCACAATCAATTAATATGATTTCAAAATCTCTTGAAATTGACTGTATTACTTTTTTCAGGAGGGCATTTGAAGGACAAAAACATCCAGGATCTTCTGGTTGGCCAATTGACAGTAAACTAAAGAATTTGTTTTCAGCAATGGCATTGTACACCTCAAAATCGATATTTGCTGCAATATCTTTAATTTCTTTTTTCTTGAGTAATGTTTTTTCAATGACCTCTGAACGAATACTTTCGATACTTTTCGAAGGAACCAGTTTTACCATCTTACTTAAGTGTGGATGGGTAGGATCAGCATCAATGAGGAGAAGCTTATAATCATAATCCTCAGAAATAATTTTAGCTAATAATGCTGTAACTAGGGTTTTTCCGACTCCACCTTTGCCCACAACTGCAATAGTTTGCGGTTTTTCCATAATTATTATGCCATCATTTAATTTAATTTTCAAGTTGATTTCTAGATTTTAGTACATCTTTTACGTCTTCACAATCTTCAAAATATGGACATATTTCGCATCCCCAATCATAATCACAATCAATTTTCTTTTTCCACTCATCAACTTTTTTTTTCCACTTTTCTAGGTGGAGACTCGTCAGGATAGATGTAATTTGGATGAATTCATGAATAGATTTTGGATCATTATTTATAAAAAAGATCTCAATGGATTCAATTAAATCTTTGAATTTTGCTTTGTAAAGATGAATAATGGCATTTCCTAAAAATTCCATTGAAAATTTTTTTGTTAATAGAGATGAATTTATCCTGCACCAAAACTTTCGGGGTATAGTTCTGATTGAAAAGCCTTCAATACCATTAGATATCAAATTTAATCCACGCAGTTCTTGGAACATCTGCTCAGATATAGAATTAACACCTATTAACAAGAACATTCCAAAATGTAATTTAGATTGAGTTACATCTTGGAATTCTGGACCAATTACCGTGATTTTTCCATTTTGAATATGATTATTATGAATAATTGGATGAATTAATGAAAACGATTGAACACCAAATCCCCCTAATTCTAATGCTGTTTCCTCTTCCAGAATTATCTCTTTGTATTTATTAACTCCTACTTTAATATTAAATTGTTGTAAGTAAGAAGAAATGTCTTGTGGTGATTGATAATATCTTATTGTCTTACCACTTTCTTTTTCTAAAGTTAAATATTGCTGTATCGACCTGAGGATGTTTTCAACTGTCAATTTTCACAGAAAATATCTTTTAAAAAATAATTAAATATATATGATCTAAAGTAAAAATTACTCATATAAATATCAAATCGGGATTCAATTTAAAATAATGATAGAAATAGAAAAAGCGGATGATTTGTTGGGAATTTCTTTGAATAATATCTTGAGTTTTCGGAAAAACGAAGAAGATTTCATAAAATTGGTAACTAATTGGAATAAAAAAATTATTATCGAAATTGAAAAGTTTTATCCAGTTGAAGTAATATTTGAAGAAAATGAGATTAAATTTAAAATAGAAAATATAGATAATAAGGTAGATTTGAAAGTTAGGATGAGTCTGGATACTCTTTTAGATATAGCATATGGAAGAATAAATCCAATAAATGCAGTATTAAAGAGCAAGGTTAAAATGAAAGGAATGATTAAATTTGGAACCGTGATAAAGTTTCTTAAAATTTTTGTTAATTCTATGAAGATGGTAGCATCTCAACCTAATCAGAATTATTATGAATTAAACAAGGAGACGAGATAGAAATGACGTCAATAAAAGAGAGAAAGATTTATGAAGATATTAGCATGGAGGATGTTAGGGCAAGATTGGAAGAGATTTTTGGAGCGAATAATGTTAGCAATAAACAAGTAGATTTATATCCTTATTCTTATGATATGACAGAATGTACTAAACAAATGCCAGATTTTGTAGTCATTCCGGAAAATAAAGAACAATTGATCGAATTAGTTAAATTTTGTAATAATCACTTAATTCCCATAGTTCCTTATATATCTGGAAATAATGTAGGGGGATTGACCATACCTGAACGAGGTGGAATAGTTGTAGATTTTGGGAAGAAAATGAATAAGATTATTCATATCGATGATAACATGATGTATGCATTATTGGAACCAGGCGTCACATTTGGTCAATTAGAAAAATATCTCGATGAGCATTTTCCACATTTACGATATAGTTATCCGTTTGCACCACCATATGCGGGAGTAGTGGGAAATGTGATATTAAGTGGTATGAACAACATGTCGTGTAAACTGGGCTCGATGGGGGATTCTATTAACGGTCTAGAAGTGATAACTGCAGATGGTGAGATAGCTCGTATCGGCTCTTGCTTTTATGGAAAAGATGAAGCTGATGTAAAATCTTGGTGGTCACGATATCCAATGCCAGATTTAATGGGTTTATTCATCAATTGGCAAGGGATGACTGGTTTGGTAACGAAATGTGCAGTCCAATTATGGCCAAAGCACGAATATAAAAAAATCTTTCTTGCTGTAACTTTTGGACTAACTGATGTTGCTTCAATTTTAAGGGAAGCAGGACGCACTGAAGTAGTTGATGATATTTCAGCAGTAAGTGTTGAAGTAGTAAAAATGTCAGTAGAGGTTCCTGAACCAACCAAATATCCCGGTGAACCAGATTTTGCTGCCCTCTTAGTTATATCTGCTAAAACTAAAGCTCAATTTGAAGCAAAGAAAGAAATAGTACTGGAAACGATAGATTATTTGAATGAAAATGGTAAAAATATTATTTTGGCTGATGTTGATGAATTTAGCAGACTTTTCAATTTAAGAGTTAGGTGCTACTTGGATTTACCTGCAGCATTACTGTCTTTGGTTGAATATTCGGGGTTAACGTGGTTTGGTTCATATGCCCCTTCACATAAATTAGAAGAATTAATTGAAAAAGTAGATAAAATCTTTCATAAGCACAATATCCCGGCTTTCATATACATGAAATCAATGAAAAGCAGTCATTATTCAATATTTAGACCCATAATGCGTTACATGAAATTTAAAGAGGGAGAAGAAGAGCGTTATCATACTTGTTTGGAAGAAATTACAGACACTTGTATTGATTTAGGTTGCATTCCTTACAAGACACCAACTTGGATGACTGCAAAGTTAAGAGAAAAAATAAATCCCGGATGGCTCAATTTATTTGAAAAAATAAAGAATTGCATGGATCCTAATAACATTTTCAACCCTGGCAGGTGGAATACTTAATGGTTACAGTTGATAGAGAAATCGTTGGTAAAGAATTTCTCGAAATGGCATTAGAGCGATGTATAAAGTGCAGCACGTGTAAATATGGTTATAAGAACTATGAAAGATCTTGCCCGTCTGGAGAACATTTTCTATTCGAATCCTATTGGGCATCGGGGAGGATACGAACAATAAGAGGTCTATTATTGGGTGATTTAGAATGGTCTAAAGACTTAATCGATCCAATATTTGCATGCACCACTTGTGGCGCATGTAGCGATTCATGTCAAGCACCCCATGCTGATTATATAGTTGATATGATAGAAGCACTTCGAGAATTAGCCGTTCAGCATGTAGGTCCTGCAAAAAATCAAGAGATGCTCGTATCTCGTTGTGATGAGCATTGCAATCCGTATGGAGAGGATAATTCTACGAATGAAGATTTAAAAAAGAAACATAATCTTCCAGACAAAGCTGAATGGCTTTATTTTATAGGTTGTACATCTAACTACCGACAACAATCCCTTAGAGATGCAACCCTAAGATTTTTCAAGAAAGTAGGGATAGATTTTACTTTGATTGATGAACATTGTTGTACGAGTCCAATGATCCGAACAGGACAATTATCTATTGTACATGAATACATGAACTACAATATTGAGGAAATTAAAAAAACTGGAGCAAGTAAGGTGATTACCAGTTGTGCTGGATGTTATCGAACCTTAATTAAGGACTTTAAGAAATATGGTGTGCCACATGATTTTGAAGTATATCATTCACTTGAGCTTGTAGAAAAATTATTAGATGAAGAAAAAATAGAATTAAATTCAGAATTTAATCATACAGTGACTTATCACGATCCTTGTCATTTAGGAAGACATATGGGTATTTATGAGCTCCCCAGAAAGATTTATAAGAAAATACCTGGATTAAAATTAGTCGAAATGAAGAGAAACAGAAACTTCGCTTGGTGCTGTGGAGCAGGAGGAGGAGTCAAAATTGGATACCCCGATTGGGCAATTGATATTTCAAAAGAGAGATTAGAAGAAGCTAAGCAAACGGGTGCTTCAATAATCACATCTACTTGCCCATTTTGTAAAACTAATTTGCAAGATGCATCAGATAAATATAATTTTGATTTTCAAGTGTTAGATTTAATGGAGATTATAGATCAACTCGAAATAAATATTAAAGAATAAGTTATCATGGATGAAAATTCGAAAAATCATATAAGAAATTTAAGGAATAATAACTGGAACCGATGGTGGCGTATTCCAAGGCTATTCCTCTATTTTTTTGGGATATTTACGTTTTTTTGGTATTTTTGGTCAATTATTGGTTTGTTGATTGGATTAATTCTATTTATCTTATCAAAGGATATTGCTTGGAAAAGAAATGGAATCTTACTCACGTATTCCATTGCGTTTATAACTTTATTAGTTTTCTACTATAAAGCTTTTTCCCCTCTAAATTTAGCAATCTGGTCAGGTTTAGGTATATTTCTCTCATTTGCTATATCATTGTTAATAATAGCTATTCTAAAGAAGAAATTTGGATTTATAAAAAACTCAAAATCTAAAATAATAAACTCTTATGAAAGATTCTCAAGAAAAGCTAGAATCGTAGCTCGAATTATTACAATCATAATCCCGTTGATTTCATGGTCAATGTTAAGTATTGATGTTGAAGTCATATTTGACAACAGCCCTCGTTTGCTCTGGATACATGCTCCTTCTACTGTTAATACAAATGAAACATTTGAACTTGCGGTAGAAGCGTGGGATCAGTTTGAAAGGTTAAGTGCTACCTATATTGGGATTGTAAGTTTTTCATTACTTTCTATCAATCTTACAACTTATACAGAAATATTTGCACCAATTGCTTCCCTTCCAGATGATTACAGTTTTACGGGTCAAATATTTGGATCAGATATCGCCTATGAAATAAAAGATGGAAAAGATAATGGTATTCATATTTTTGATATAAGTATTGAGACCCCAGGCATCCACTATGTTTTAGTTAATGAGAGCTATACGAATAATTTATACTTCAGCAATCCTATTATAGTAAAAAATCAAACGAATAATGAAAAAAATATCGTTTGGGGAGATCTTCATACTCACACTGGACTTTCAGATGGAACCGGTACCCTTGAACATTCATATTATTACGCTCGTTATATCGCTCGTTTGGATTTTAATGCGATTACCGATCATGGTGAAATCTTAATGTGGAATCCAAGTTCCTTGAATTATTTAGAATCAGTAACCAATAATGCTTATGCCTCTGGCGATTTTGTAACATTTCATGGAATTGAATGGACACAAGTAAAAACGGGGCATTACACCTGCATTTTTAGTGGAAATCAATTATTGAAAGAACCACTCCTCTCATATATATTGGTTCCGACAACTCAAGATTTATGGAATACGCTTGATTCTTTCACGCAAAGTACGGGAGCTAGAGCTTTAGCATTACCTCATCACACCACTAAGAGAGCTTATCCACAGGATTGGATCTATATAAATCCAAAATATGTTAAAATTGCCGAAGTTTCTTCGGTTCATGGTGATTTTTTATTCGAACATGGAAATGAGCTGAATTATCGAGGAGCTATTGATCCACCTCCCCTTCATACCCGGGGTTCCTCAATAATGGATGCATTCACGATGGGATATAGGATGACATTATATAGCTCGAGTGACGAACATGATGGACATCCAGGTCACAGTTTAAGCCATACAAGGGCTTATATTGGTCACCAACGTCCATTTAGTACTTGGCTTACGAGAAATGAACATCCTTATCCGGGAGGCTTAACAGCTGCATTTGTTGACAATCTAACTCGTGAAGGTGTTTTTTCAGGATTAGAAAATCAGAGGATTTATGCAAATTCTGATCATGGCAGACCCATACTTATTTTCAGTATTAATGGAACAAAAGTGGGAGATGGTTCTACACTTAATGTGAATAACCAAAATTCTCATAGATTAATAAACATTTTTCTAGCTCAAGATGGTGCTCCAGTAGCTAAAATGTCTGAAGCCGCTTCTGTTACTGCTAATTGGGATCCTAATTGGGAAGGTGCTATTGAAATAATGAAAAATGGAGAATTGTGGCAATCAAGAGACATATTAAGCCCCATTGCCAACGTTTCTATTGTTGATACTACTCCAATTACCGGAACAACTTATGAACCTAATTGTGTTGAAATTGATGGTCAATTTTATGTCAATCAAGATAGTGATAATCCAATAATTCCGAACAACTTGAATACAAATGGATTTGATTATTATCTTGTCCGATTCGTCGGAGATAACGGCAGAATGAGCTGGGTAGGACCAATATGGGTTGAATATTAATATTGGCTAAACTGAAAGAATTTTTTCTAAGTCTTCTTTTTCTATTTGCAATAGATTTACTTCTGGTAATCGCTCAGTGAGAGTTCTCCAATTATCATATTCCTTAAATACTTCCTTGAATAAAACTAATGAGTCTTCTATCTTTTTACTATTTGCTAGAGAGACAGCAGTCCAATATTTTAATTCAAGATTGTCTGGAACCATTTCCATGCCTTTTTTATAGCATTCAAGTGCTTCATTAATATCTCCCTTTTCCATTGCTTGATCTCCTTTATCTCCTTGCTCATAAGCTCTATATAATGTTAATAACCTTCGAATTTCTTTTAGTGGTTCTTCGTGATCATCTACCCTCAAATCCATCATTGGTTCTTCCCATTTATCGCTAATTGGTTCACCACTAAATATCAATATATTAGCAGATTGTTTTCCCCTGATATCTCCGCCAACGGTCTCAGCAGCTTCTAAAGAGTTAATAATACGTTCAGGTAATGGTAATCC
>JAGXNQ010000140.1 GCA_019894955.1 Promethearchaeota archaeon
ATGTAGTATCTTCAGAAACATTAAAAGATGCGCAAGCACACCCAGATAATTACAAGGATTTGATTGTAAAAGTTGGGGGTTATAATGCAACATTTGTGGATTTAGGTGCATTAATTCAAAACGATATTATTGATAGATTTGAACACTCTCTATGATTTTAAATAATCTAAAAAATTCATAAATCAAATAAATTTTGAAATCCAATAATTATTGGTGACTGCAAAAAAGTGCGACAAATTGCTCTAAAACTCTTGATTTTAGGAGACGGAGGTTGTGGTAAAACAACGCTCCTTCATCGTTACATTAAGAGAGAATTTATCGACACTACCACCATGACGATTGGAGTAGAATTTTTTACAAAACAAGTAATATTGGATTCCACCAATGTAACAATGATATTATGGGACATTACAGGACAAGAACGCTTTAGGCACATGATTCCAAGCTACATGAGGGGTGCTAGTGGAGCCTTACTACTTTTCGATGTGACTAATATGGTTAGCTTTGTGAATATAGGTAAATGGATGAGTATAGTCAATAAATTTTATGATAATTTACCTGTCATCTTAATAGCTGCAAAATGTGATTTAGATGAATTCTCGATCGTTAGCGATATTTATGCCAAGAAAACGAAAGAAAAATTCAGAATGTCCGATTTTATTAAAACTTCTTCAAAAACGGGTGAAAATGTTGATTCATCATTCGAATCCTTAGCTCAACTTGCTATTAAAACTAAAAAGCTAAGACCAAAATGATTTTAAGTTCTGATTATTTAATTTTTTTGGATAATTATTCATAATCTTTAAATATCTAAATTACTAGTTACATATTAGTGAATAATTATTCATAATACAACAAATAAGGTGATTTTATAAAAATGCCAGGTGGAGATAGATCCGGACCAGGAGGTCAAGGACCAATGACTGGGAGAGGTTTAGGATATTGTAGTGGAAAAAATAATCCAGGTTTCACTGCTATTCAAGGATATGGGTTAGGTAGAGGCTATAGAAGAGGTCGAGGACAAGGAAGGGGATATGGAATAAGAGGGGTATATAAAGAATCTTATAATACCCCTTATAGACCTTCTGGAATTTATTATTATGCTCAAGAAGTACCTGTCAATCCTCCTATTGATCAATTAACGATGCTCAAACAAGAGAAGAATTATTTAGAATCTGAACTCAAGGGAATAGGCAGCGCTATAGAAGATATCTCTTCAAGAATTGAAGAATTAGAGAAAAAAGAATAATTTTTTTTTATTTTTTATTTTTTTGATATTATTTTGTCCATACGCCCTCTTTTAATAAAATTAAACGGAGAAGACATTCAAATTATATTTAAAATGAACTTGAATTATCAATAATTATCAAAAGGAAAAAAAAAAAAAAATTATTCTTTACTTAATTCTTGAATTGCTTTCTGCCGAGATAGCTTTTCTTCTTCAGTTAACTCAACTTCTCCTCGCTTTACAAAAAGCATAATTACAAAAGCAAGAATAAAGAATATTGCACCATTCAGAAGTAATGAGGCAATTCCAAATAAATCTGTTAGACCACCTACAAACATAGGACCTAAGATGGCGGCAAAATAGCTGAAAAAGTAGTATAATCCCGTATATGTTCCAATCTTTTTCTCAGTAGGTGCTAGTTCCCATACGATTACAATTGAATTAGTATTAATCATAGCCCATCCAATTCCAAGGAATGCAAGTGGTATTGCCATGATATATAATGGTACTTGCATCAGACCAAAGAAGAATCCTATAATTAGCATTACTGTCCATAATACAACACCTATTTTAATTGTATTCCTCCTTCCAATCTTAGCAGGAAGATAAGAAAGCGGATAAATTGAAATTAAAAGAGGGACAGTTACTAAAAAGGGTAAAAATCCAGCAAGACCTGAACTATAACCTAAAACTTGAACTCCGTATATTGATATAAGAGCGACAATCCCTTGATAACCTATAAACCAACAGAAGATTGCAAATAAAATTAATAAAGTACTTTTATCTTTTTCACCAATAATATCTTTAACGCTTTCTATCAAACCAGGAGTAGTTTTTTCAGTTTTTACTTTTTCTCCTTCTTTACCTTCTAATTCTAAAATCATCTGGTAACTATATGATTCTTTCTCCTTTATACGCCATAATAATACAAGTAGTGCTATTACCATTATTAAGGATATAATGAGAAACAGCGTTTGGAGTCCAATAGTATCTACAAATATGCTAAATCCATACCCAATAGCTACACCGAATCCACCCATCAGATTAATAATCGCATTTCCTTTACTTCTATTAGCTGGTTTTACAAAATCAGGCATCATTGATACTGCTTGTGATCTATAAAATCCCATACTAAGTCCAAAAAAGAACATGTATAGCAATAGCACTGGTAATGCATTTTCTGTTGGAATCAAAGAGAAAAAGATTGCTCCCAATGGAATTCCTACTATTAAGTATGGCATTCGCCTTCCAAATTTAGATCGAGTATTGTCAGAGATTGACCCCATAATAGGTTGAATGATGATCCCTAATATGTTGTCTAAAGCCATAAAAAGCCCGATTATAAATAGTGATGACACGTAATTTCCCAATAGTAAAGGTACTTGAGCATTATATAATGCCCATGCAATTTCTGAAGAGAAAAATGCTAATCCTATTGTAAAAGTTTGTCCTACTCTAAATTTTGATTCAGACATTTTAACTCATTTTTTTTTAAAAGTTTAGTTGTATCAATATTTTTTATAATATCTTAAAAAGATATTATAAGATTATTTGCTCTTATTATTTAAAATTCTTCTTTTTAATTTTTATAACATAGTTTAAAGCATCTCATTATTTCTTTTTATTACAATATTTCAGAAATTGCTTAAGATGAAACTCGAACCCGAATGTGTTGGTTGTTTATTTAACCAGATCATGCGAGCTTTAAAAACATTAAAACATGATCTTTTATCGGAAGATATCCTTCAAGCCCAAAAAAAATTGATAACCCATTTATCAAATATTAATATTAATAAAGAGGAAACCCCTGTTATAGGTAAGTTTGTTTATGATATCGTTTCTGAAACACTAAATGAACCAGATCCATATAAACATATCAAAAAGCAATACAATGAATTAGCATTAGAATATTATTCTAAGGTCGAAAAGATTGTCAATAATTCAGAAGATCCTGTTCTAAAAGCAATAATAGTTGCAGCCATCGCGAATACAATTGATTTTGGAAGTCAACATGAAATTGATTTTATTTCTGATTTAAAGCACTTTCAAATGGAAAAATTAGTTATAAATGATTATGATAAATTTAAAGATACTCTAACTAAAAAAACACATATTTTAATTGTAGGAGATAACTCAGGCGAAATAGTTTACGATAAGTTATTAATCTCCACGATTAAAAAAAAATATCCTGAAATTAAGATTGTTTACGCAGTTAGGTCAGCTCCGATAATAAACGATGTTACTATAGAAGACGCAAAATTCGTAAAAATGGTTGATTTAGTACAGGTTATTGAATCTTGTCCAACTCCGGGTATTCATATCGAATCCTCTACTGAAGAATTTAAGCACTATTTTTATTTAGAAGATAATATTATCATCTCAAAAGGGCAAGGAAATTTTGAAAGTTTGTATGGATTAGATTTTCCTGATTTAGAAATATACTATCTGCTTAAAGCGAAATGCACTCTAATGGAACGACTTTTAGATGTTAAAATTGGAGATTTTATTTTTAAAAAGAAAACCATTGGGTTCTAATGAGTTTCATTTCTTAATTTTGTTATAGCATTAGTAAAGAATCCAAAATCACCAATTTCTGAATTTTCGGTTATTTTATTAAAAAAATCATCAATTTGAGCATACAACGCTTTTTTAAATGGTTCAAATATACATAAATCCACGCAATCTCCAATCTCATCCTTGTATACTGAATAGAAAATGTCTAAAGCCTTTTCTGCTTCAGCATGTATATCTTCTCTGACAACTTTCTTATCCAAAATAGCGATTAAAAAGAGATCATACTTGTTTACAATTATCATTTGGATATCTAAGCCTTTTATTATGATTTCTTCGATTTTTCCCATGTTTTCACTTCCAAACATGCCAAGGGCACCTACAAAGGAAGAAAGAAGAATTGGATTGATTTCAGAATCTATTATAAGATCTAATAAATAAACCCCTGTTTGTCTGCAAATCACAATACCCTTTAATAATTTGGAAACTTCTTTGGTGTCTTCGCTAATAATCATTAGTCAAGCCTTAACCTATTATTCAGCTTAAATTGAAAGCATGAATCTCTAGATACAATAATAAAAGTAGTCTTATTTATATGTTTCTCAATTCCTTCAATTTCACGATCTTCCAATATTTAAAGTATTAGGATTAAATTAAGGAAAAAGTAAAAAAAAATTAACTCTCTTTTACCAGTTCTCTTATTTTCTTTACAATACCTTTAAAAGATTTAGCCGATTCGCTTTCGGGGTATTTTAAGACGAATGGCAATCCTTGGTCTCCTTGTTGTCCGACTTGAGTTTCAAATGGTATCTTCCCTAACAGTTCAATATTAAAATCAATGGAAGCCTTTTCTGCGCCACCAGGAGGGTAAAGTTCGATAAATTCACTACAATGTGGACACTTAAACCCAGACATGTTTTCAATTATCCCTAGAACGCTTCTTTCCATTACTTTTGACATTGATATTGTTTTCCGTGCATCCATTAAAGCAACTTCTTGAGGGGTTGTCACTACGACAATATTTTCATCTGGAATCAATTGTAAGATATCTAAAGTCTCATCTGAAGTTCCTGGAGGCAAATCGCATATTAAATAATCAAGTTCTCCCCATTCTGCATCTCCGAGAAATTGTCTTACAGCTCCCATCTTCATTGGACCTCTCCAAATTACGGGGGTATCGCTATCTTGCATTAAAAAGGACATGCTCATTACTTTTGTGTTTAATGGCCCGTCAACGGGATAGAATTTTTTTGCATCTGGATCTACTCTGGGTCGTACTTCAGGGCTAATCCCTAACATCTTGCTCACATTAGGACCCGTAATATCTACATCCAAAATGCCAACGCGTAAACCTAAACTTGCCAAACTTATTGCAAGGTTTACAGCTACAGTTGTTTTACCAACTCCTCCCTTTCCAGAAATAATAACAATTTTATGTTTGATTTTAGACATATTATTTTGAATGCTGACCATCCGTTCATCTACCATCTCTTGCTGACCTTCACTTACTGCTTTTTTTAAATCGATATCAGGTATTTCTTCATTTCCCACTTTTTTTCACCTTTTTTAAATCAAATTTTCTCTTATTTTATTCCATTTCTACTTGAATATTGCTTTTAAACCTCATTAATTTATTTATAATAATTTGAAATAGCTATACTTCTTCTGATTATAATAATAACAATCATCTAGAATAAATATTATAAAATAAAACTTAATGAATCAATATTCAAAATTAATTTGACCATTTTAATTTTCGTATATTGCTAAATTAAGTAGATGAACCTGTACAAAAACACTTAGATAGTAATTATTTTGATTAATAATGAAAAAAAGAAATTTGATTTAATTAAATTTATCAGTTAATCCCGTTTCTTTAGCAGAGTAAAAACAAATGCAAGCAGCAATGGAATCGTCGTGAAAATCATAAGTAAACTTAAATTGAAAAGACCTAGAAGGAGACTATAAGTCAAGTAGAAATAAGAGATAAATAATAGGACTGCTGGAGGGATTAGGTCAAACCATTTGGAATGTTTTAGGTTGACACGTTTCCATACAATCGTTCCTGATGCAAACACAACTGTAAAGAGCATCCAAATCAACAGAATTATCCAATGCAGGTCGTATATAAATTGAATTCTACAAATCAGCCCTACAACGATTAAGATCCCCATTGCGACTGGGACTACAACCAAGCACGTATATAATTTCCGCCCTAAGGAGTTGTTTTCATCTATTTCATTAATAGTCAATAATTGAAATTTTTTGTTCTCTTTATTCCGGCTTAACCCATATGGTATTAAATATGCGATTGGAATGAAAAACCAACCAATAAAATTAAACCCGGGAATACCAAAATAGTCTCCACCTGAAAACGACCAAGTCCATGCTCCTAATTCTACAGCAATAGGATCCATACCCCAATCTAAACTAAGGGTTATTAAGGTAGTAGTTAGTATTCGTTGCCATAGAGGAAGCTTTAAACTTTCGCCAATTAACATGGCACTATATATAATCCCTACCCAAGCAAAAGTAACTGATAAGGGAATAACTCCTAAAAGCATGATGGGCTCCAAGCCATATACATAATTCCCAGAAACAACTCCATTATATTCCAACAAGAATCCGAAAGCGAATAAAGTTATTAACATTAAAAATCGTTGTACACGGTTTTTAGGAGCATCAAAAAATGCGTGAATAATTGCCAATCCACACATTATATAACCAACTAAAGCCGGAAGTAATTCTAATAATGACATTTTGAAATTGCACCCTATGAATAATTTATAACATCAATAATAGATATCAATCTATATTTAAATGATTGTAAATATGGATCCAATTTTGATACTACTTGACTGCTTTAAAATTTTAAAAATTTGTATGCAAGCGTGGGTGGCTAATCGCTACAATACTTCTATTTTAAGCAAGTATCTTAGCTTTCTTTTTGTTTTATTTTAGACATAATATTGCGAATGCTTGCCATCTTCTCCGTTTTTAAATTATGCAATAATTTAAAAAATTTTATATTCAAAATATATAAAATGGTTAATAAGTTAGCAATTAAGCTCTGGTAAACATAAAAATTATTAAAAGCGGATGTATTCTATTTTACATATGAAACTCAAAAAATTTGATATTTTCTACTTAGTTGGCTTAGCTGGCACTACTATTTTTATGATACTAGAACTCGCCTTAGGATTTGTCTCATTGAATTTCACTTTTCTAATTTTCTTCTGGACAATGAAATTACTTTCTGGCTTTGGATTAATAATGACTGTAGCAAATGGGATTCTGTGGATTTTAAACCGTTTTACCGAAAAATTTAGTAAAAAAGAAGTT
>JAGXNQ010000141.1 GCA_019894955.1 Promethearchaeota archaeon
GTTCAGGTTCTTCATAATTCTTTTTTTTTTCAATTAAAATATCTTCCTCATCTCATTTTGTTTAAAATTTCAAATGTTATAACATTTAATTAATTAAGTAAGGATTTTAAGCCTAATTTATTCAAAAATAAGACTATTTCTAGGATTTAAATTCTTGTGTAACTGTACTTTTTCTTTTAGAATATTCATTATCCTTTTTTTTTTCTTTTTTTATCAACTTCATTTTATCTTAATCTAATATACGTGAATTTTTATCTAATTATAATAATATAGTTGAGAAGATAATTATATAGAGATAAACGGAGAACAGAGACAGTAAGAGGTAAGATTTCTGAAAAACGGCCGTATAAAGGTACTTTTTAATGTATCCAATCGCGTATAACGCCGCGAAAAACCATTGCAGTATCGGGAAAAAGAAATAGTTATGGAGAGTGTTATTGAATGATATGTATATAAATATTAGTATGTTTATGGAAAGGGGGATTAAAAAGAAGATTAGAGAAGAAAGGAGGTGGTTCTTTCTATGCACATCAATTGGAATTAGCACAACCATCATAGCAATTATGGTGCCGCAGTAACCTAAGAATCCCGTGGCGAGGAGAATAGGTATGGAAGAATAATGCGTTACCATTAATTCCCCGAATAAGAAAGCTAATATACTGGTAGAAAAACCCCACCCTATCCAGAGTATCACTGATTTCGTATTGTCGATTCCGTGATAAGATTTAAGCCTTCCCATGTGGCATATAGCTCTTCTTAAGGGATCGTATTCTGCCGCGATAAATGTAGAGCCTAGGAAGTTGGCGTTTATTATTACTATAGCTACAAGAGATGCGAGCATGTAACTCTCAAGAGGAATCTTAACAATCCACGCAAGAGAGATCTCTGAAATAATGAGCGAAGCCCCAAATATTATCCAGAAGCGATACCATTTTTTCATATCGTGATTTTTCCTGTAAATCAGGTTCGACGCAATATTTCTTTCTTTTTGAGTGAGTTTATCCTTCTCTTTATTATTTTTTACCTTCAATCTGATTTATTCCGTATTTATCTTTTTTAAAAATTCATCAAAATCTGAAATCTCTCTTAATAATAAAGAATAATTGATTATAAATAAAATATTTAAGAAAAATATCAGTTATTAGGAATTGTCAAAATGAATCAAGATTCAGCTGAACTTCCGGATATTTTAATTGAGCGTGGGAGCTATACTACTCGATGTGGTTATGTTGGGGAGGAAGATCCTATAAGTACGTTTAGAACACCCTCGATCAGCGTTGAAGCACAATTTAGAAAGATTTTCGAGGAAGCTTTAAAAGTTGACCCAGTTCAATACAAAGTAGTTATCGTTAAAAATGCAATGTCGACTCAAAAAGACCTAAAAGATGATGCAGATCTTCTTTTCACAAAGATCCATATCAAGGCATGTGCATTTGTTAGTGCTCAAACGGGTATTTTATTTAGTTGGGTAAACAAGGGAAGTAGTGGATTGATTATCGATATTGGATATGAATCCACCCTTGTTGTCCCAATAATTGAGTTAATGACACGGATGGATCATGTGGCGACAATTTCGATAGCGGGAAGAGCTATAGAGCAATTTATTATCAATAAATTATTAAAACACGGAATTTCAAAAAACATTATAGAAAAAAATAGAGACCAATTATTTCCATACCTCATGAAGGATTATTTTTATTTTGATTCGCAATCAGAACACGATTTTGAAAGAGAAGCGATAGAAACGAGAAAAAAAAGCCTTCCCAATTACATGCACCTTCAAGATAAAGAAGGGAAATCTATCAAACTCTCCCTTCCAAGTCCAATCCTTCCACCTAAACTTATCATAGAAAAAGATAATTCTAATTATCTATCTTTTAGCGAGGAAATTAACAAAAATATATTGAAAATCTTCGAAAGTTTCGGTATTGAAAATCTTGGAAGCCACATGGAATTTGATCATGACCCATATACCTCATGGTGGGTTGGACGCATTATTATAACGGGTGGTGCATCGAATATCCTCGGTTTAAGGTCATTGCTTCTTAGAGAGCTATTAAAGACAGTCGAGATAAAACGATATAGAGACAGTAATAGAGCACCCTCGAGTCCATTAATAGATTTAAAGTTCAGAGACGTCGCATTTACTATACGTAATGTTCCTCCGGAACATGATCATAGTTCTTGGTTGGGAGCATCAATCATTTCCAGCCTAAAACGTTTCAAAAAAGAATTTGTATTAAAAGAGGATTATCAAAATAATCCTGATATAATTTTCCGTCTAGATAATAAAGAGATGTGGAAATCTTTATATAATGACTATTAAGAGAAAAACAGAAACCTAATTTTTTTTTGTACAAACATTAAAAATAGACGAAGTTAATATTATACAATAAGAATAAAAGATTTAAACTGTTGATATGAGGCAATTGGATTCATCAGATCAAAATTGGAGAGAAAATTGGAAGGAAAAAGAGATAACGGTAAAGGAAGCTATAGGTAAAATCATTCCAGGAAACCGCGTTTTCATCGATACTGCATGTTCTGAACCCCAAGCATTGACTACAGAATTGATTCGTGCATCTGAGCAATTAATTGATACGGAAATCATCCATTTTCTTACTGTCTTCCCTGATAAATATTTTCAAGATAAAGCAGAAGATTTATTTAGACATAATGCGTTTTTCATCGGTAAAACTTTACGAGAAGAGATAAATAAGGGTCAAGCAGACTACACACCTATCTTAGCAAGTGAAATCCCCTCCCTTTTTTTATCTGGAAGAAAAAATTGTGATGTAGCCCTTATCCAAGTTACTCCCCCGGATCGATATGGTTTTTGTTCTTTTGGAATAAACGTGGACATGGCAAAACCGATTGCTCAATCTGCTTATTTGACCATTGCAGAAATTAACCCTCAAATGCCTCGCACTTTAGGAAATAGTTTTATACACATGAAAGAGATAAATTTTTTTGTATATAATGATATTCCATTATTGGAATTTAATTTTAAGGACAAAGCTGATAATGTAGAACAAATCGGTAAGAAAGTAGCAAATTTAATTGAGAACAAATCAACTATCCACATTGGAAACGGGTACTTACCAAATGCGTGTCTGAAATATTTAATGAACAAAAAGGATCTAGGAATCCATAGCCATTATATTACAGATAATATCATACCTCTTATAGAAGAGGGGGTTCTAACATGTAGGAAGAAAAATTTTCATCCGGAAAAGATATTGACAAGCATGGCATTAGGTACAAAGAAACTTTACGAATTTGTAAATAATAATCCTTTCATCGAGTTCTTTCCTACGGATTATGTTTGTAACCCAAAATATATTGGGATGAATAAAAAAATGGTCTCTATTAATCAAGCCTTACAAATAGACCTTACAGGGCAAGTAAATACATCCTCAAAAGGGTATAACTTTTATTCAGGTATAGGGGATACTGTAGACTTCATGCGAGGGGCAGCTTTTTCAAAAGGAGGGAAACCCATTATTGTTTTACCTTCGACGAGAAAAAGTGGCACATTGTCTACCATTGTCCCCCATTTGGATGAAGGTGCCGGAGTTATTTTATCAAGAGCAGATGTTCATTATGTAGTGACTGAATGGGGAGTAGCTTATTTACATGGAAAAACTATAAGGGAACGAGTTTTGGAGCTTATTTGTATTGCACATCCTAAATTTCGGCAATCATTATTAGATGAAGCAAAGAAATATAACTATATCTTTTCCGACCAAATGCTAGCTTGTGATGAGAATGGTCGCATATGCTTGTATCCTTCTAGGTACGAAACTTTATATTCTGTACTAGGAGGGGAAAAATTAAATATTCGTCCAGTGAAAACGACTGATGAACCATTACTGAAAGAACTCTATTATTCCTTAAATGAAAAAGATAGATACTTGCGATTTTTCGAGGTAAGAAAAGAATTCACACATTCAAAAACGCAAAATGAGGTCAATATAGATTACTTTAATATATTTTCCATAGGAGCTTTTAAGGGGGAAATTGGACGTGAAGAGATGGTTGGGAATGCTACTTATTACCTGAATCCCGCGAATAACATGGCGGAATATAGTTTCTTAGTAAGAGAAGATTATCGAGGAAAAGGATTAGGATCCTTTTTATATCATCATTTGATTATTATTGCTAAAGAAAATGGAATAAAAGGATTTTATGGAAATATTCACATCCAAAATAAGAGTTCTGTCCAAATCATACGTAAAGGAGGATATACTAAGATAACACCTCCAGAAGTCGGAGAAAAGGAGTTATTTTATGAAGTATTTTTTGATAAAGAAAATTCAATTGAGTAACCAATCGAAATTTTTATCTTAGGTCTTTAATTATAAAACAAGTTCATAAATGAAATTTAAGTATACTGATTATCACGTTCATACAAATTGGAGTTTAGATATTGAAGAGAACGGTCCTAAATTCGAGGATTATATCGCTGTAGCGGAAGAGAATCGAATTAATGTTTGTTTTTTAGAACATTATGAGTTGTATTATTTAGAGAAAGATAAAAACACTCCATTTCATGATGAAAATATCTATAATTATTTAGAAGAGATTGATACCTTAAAAGAAACGTACGATTTTATATTGTCGGGTTTAGAAATTGATTATTATCCGGAAAAGGAAACTCAATTACGTGAATTCATGGATGATAATGCGAGAGATATTGATTTCATAGCAGGAACTATTCATGAATGGATACCTAATTATCCAATCACATTGAGAGATAAAATAATTGAGTTATTAGAAAAGATTCCAATGAAACAGATTATAAATGAATATTTTGAAGTAAGTGAGAGTTTAATTAGATCAAAAATATTCAAAAATATTTGCCACATTGACACGGTATTCCGGTACATCAATGAGAATGACATCATTCCAGAGGATGATTGTGATGTATCTGATGATCTAGCTTTAAAGTTAGGTCGATTATGTATTGAAAATGACGTTAGAATTGAATATAATTTATCTGGTCGTAGATTTCCAATTAATCGTCCTTTTCCATCAAGAGATGTTATTTCTAAATTAAAAAAAGAGGGTGGAAAAGTGTTTGTTGGCTCAGATTCACATAAAATCAGTTACTTTAAAAAAACTATCCCTGATTTAAAGAAAGCTTATGATTTTCTTTCTTTCGTTTAATATTTGAAAAAGCGTGAACTTATTATGAATTTCAAAAAATTCTTGATGAACATCGACGAATGGGATCGAAAAATTATTTTGAAATACAATGGTATTGGTGGTAAACCTTTCACATATTTCTTGCGATTCATTTCTTTTTCTGGAAGAGAAACAATATGGATGTGCCTCCTCACTTTTTATTTTTTCATATGGTATGATCCTCACATTTTTTCCTATATTTCAACCACATTTCTTACTGGAGTTTTAACTATTGCTCCAATTAAAAAAAAAGTTGCGCGGTCACGACCCTTTGAAGTCATGAAAGAGATAAAAATTTTGGAACCCGAACCGACTTCAAGAAGTTTTCCTTCATGGCACGCGTATAATGTGATTTCTCAAGGTTTGTTATTCTCGTATTTGTTTAATTCACCAATTCTGACAATTATTTTTATATCAACATCCTTGCTTGTTTCATTTTCCAGGATACAATTAGGATCCCATTATCCCAGTGATGTTATTGCTGGTTTTTTGTTGGGTATACTTGGTTTTTCTGTTGCTGTGTTACTTTTTACTCCAATCATGTTAATGATCATCTCATTTTTTGAACAATTTGTAATTCTTGAGATTCATTATCAAACAATTAGTCCTCACTTATTTGATAATTTTTTGTACAGTTTTTCTGTTTTAGGTATATTCCTGATAATATTCCTTATTGCCTTCTATAAAAGAATTAAAGAAATGTTTAATATGAAGGAAAAATCGGGGAAAAATTAGAAATTTAACTTCTTTTTCTTCTGGAACAGTTCTTTTAATTCATCTAATACTTGAATTCTCGAATTTCCAGGACGAGGATTTTGAATTGATATCGGAGTTCCGCTTTGAGCGATTTGAAAAGCACCACTTTCAATTGCATTTAGTCGGCTATCAAGATTATTTAATTGTTTTGAAATACTTTCAGATAAACGAATTACAGCATTCATTGTTTCTTCAAGTGTCTTTCCAAGGCCTTCAACTTTTTTAAGAGTTGGATTTGTAAGAGATTCAGTTGATCTCATTACGTCTTTTATATACCTAGAAAATTGAGGCTCATTTGTAATGAGGGAGTATATTGATGTTAAGTAGGCTTCATAATCAAATCCATGCTGAGTAAGAATGAGATTTAAATTATCTTTTAATAATTCTATATTAAGTAAGATTTCTTGATCTCCTTTGAAATCTGGGTCATATTTATGGATATATACCATTACAAAAGGGTTTTCTTCTAGCATGTTTAATATTTCTAGAACTTCCTCAAAATATTCAAAGGATTCAGGATATCGTTCAGAATCTTGAACGTCAATAACATAAATGAGTAAATCTGTTTGAAGGAAATAACTTTCTGGATTTTTTAAATACTTGCTTCGATATTGATATTGACCTCCTAAATCCATAATGAAAAGATCGACATCAGAACCCTCCATTTCTATGTGTTTTCTGTCTACTCCTTTAGTAGGTGGCAAAGCTGCTAATTCTCCAATTCCTAAGCGTCCCCCAAATTGAGATAGGATTGCTGTTTTCCCAGCATTATCCAATCCGATCACTACTACCTTTTGGGAATCACCTTTAAGATTATCTTGTTCCTCTTGAAACGAACTAATTATTGAACTAACTGTAATAGCTTTTTTAAGATTTTTTTCGATATCAGGGTATTTTTCTACAAGTTCTTCAATTTTTTCGTCTAGGGATTCCTGCAATTCTGCAGCTTTAATCGGGTCAGTTGTACTTTCATTCCCTTTTAACGTATCAAATGGGTATTCTCTATCTAATTTAGATGCACTTTCAATGT
>JAGXNQ010000142.1 GCA_019894955.1 Promethearchaeota archaeon
GAATTAAAAAAATTAATTTCTATGAATCTAATCGAAAAAACAAGTGTTTCTACCTCGGGAGAAATTACATATTCAATGAAAAATCCTGTGATAGCCTTTGTATATTCATTCAGAAATCTCACAAAAGATATCTCAAGATTTGCTGAAAGTATTAATACTATCAAAGAAGATATTGAAAATGAAAAGAAAATGATAGAAAATATGTATGGATTTGACCAAGTTTATCAGTTAGTCAATATTCTAGCTAAAGCCATCCCTTTTTCCCTCGAATTGATAAAAATCGTCGAAGGTGAATTGATCAAATATCAAGACGAATAATAAAGTTATTAGTAACTTTGGAAATTTAATCAATAAAAATATTCATGATTAAAAGTGTAAATTAAATTATGGAAGATAATTTTCGATGGGATTTCCCATATCATTCTAGAAGAATGCCAGTGCTAGCAAAAAATATAGTTTCTACATCTCAACCTCTTGCTTGCCAAGCTGGATTAAGCATGTTAAGAAAGGGAGGAAATGCCATAGATGCAGCTATAGCTACTGCTATTGCTCTCACAGTAGTAGAACCTGTAAATAATGGATTAGGTAGTGACGCATTTTCGATTATTTGGGATGGTAAAAAATTAGTTGGTTTAAATGCATCTGGAAGATCCCCCGCAGGCTGGACAGTTGAACATTTTTCAAACAAAATATCGATGCCCATGTTTGGATGGGATTCTGTTACAATACCTGGGGCAGTTTCTGCATGGGTCGAATTATCACAGAAATATGGGCTCTTATCTTTTAGTGAGTTGTTTGAACCCGCTATTAACTATGCTGAAAAAGGTTTTTTGGTTTCCCCAATAACCGCAGCAATGTGGAAAATCCTTATTAAAATGTACAAAAAGAACAAGTATCCTGAATTCTATGAGACCTTTCTTCCAAAAGATAGACCTCCTAATCCTGGAGAAATATTTTCAAATCCAAATCAAGCAAGAACGTTAAAATTAATCGCTGAGTCAGAGGGTGAAGAATTTTATAAGGGTGAAATAGCTCGAAAAATAGTTAACCATTCTAATAATACGGGAGGATTAATTACAATGGAAGATCTCGCAAATCATGAAGCGACTTGGGTGGAACTCATTTCAAAAGAGTATCACAATATTAGTTTGCATGAAATCCCACCAAATGGTCAAGGATTAGCTGCTTTAATAACATTAGGAATTTTGGAAAAATTAGATATGAATAAATATGAACCAGATTCTCCAGAATTATTACATCTCCAAATTGAGGCAATGAAGTTAGCATTTTCAGATGCTTATCACTATATTTCAGATCCCACGACTCAAGAATTCGAACCCCAAATGTTATTAAAATCAGATTATCTTTCTCAGAGAGCGGAATTAATTAATGAAAATAGAGCACAAGTTTATAATTATGGTATCCCGAAACAAGGAGATACAGTATATCTTACAACCGCAGATGAAAATGGAATGATGGTTTCATTCATTCAATCTAATTACATGGGATTTGGCTCGGGAATTGTAATTCCTGGAACGGGGATCAGTTTACAGAATAGAGGTAATGGATTTAGCTTGATCGAAAATCATCCAAATCAAGTAGGACCGAAAAAAAGACCATATCATACTATTATTCCTGCATTCGTCACTAAAAATAACCACCCTCTAATGAGCTTTGGAGTAATGGGGGGAACTATGCAACCACAAGGACATATTCAAATGATCTTGCGTATATTTGACTACAATCAAAATCCTCAAGCGGCAGTTGATGCCCCAAGATGGCGAGTAATGCAAGGATTGAAAGTTAATTTTGAACCAGAATTCGATATCAAGACTCTCAAGATCCTTGAACAAAAAGGTCATGAAACCTTAACCGGTCATTATTTTGAATTTGGAGGTGCACAAATTATATATAAACTTGAAGATGGCTATCTTGCAGCCTCCGATCCTAGAAAAGACGGTCAGGCAGTGGGTTTTTAAATTGAAACAAAGCATTCAAAAATTAAGTTCGATGCTTAATCCTCGATTGATTGTTTTATTACTAACACTACGGAAGAAATAATGAAAATAAAAATAAGTAGATTATACTTACTCCAATATGCACTAAAGTCATCATAGAACCATATTTAAATAATGATTTATAGTTAAAATCTTCTACTCCATTTTTTTCTGCTAGATTTAATGTTATTAAATCACATGCGGCTCCTTGTGGTACAAAATTAGAGCCAATATTTATTCCCAGAATGATTGCCATAATAATGAGACTAGGCACTTGCCCAATTCCGTAAATATTTTGCATTAATGTGATAAAAACAAGAGCTGTTGGAATTTGTGCTAAAAACCCGGATAATACGCTTATCATCAACAAAATAGTTATAGCTGCAATAAGAGGGTTATCCGAGATAACGTTTTCTATTAAATCCCCAATAAAAATAAAAGTTCCATTGATTTGCATTGTACCCATGAGGAGGAATATTCCTATAAAAAATGTAATGACCTTTAGATCTGTTTTCATAAGAATTTGTGTAAACTCTTTTCGATTTAAAAGACATAATATAACAGCCCCAACTACAGCAACAATATAAGCATCGGGAATAATAAACAATCCAATAACAACACCAACAAAATATATTGAAATGAAGATAAATTTCTTTTTATTTATGATAATCATGTTAGGATCCATTATATCAAGAAGAATTTTTTTATAACTTTCATCGGGAGGTTCCTGTTTTCTGAGCATTGTAAAATCTACAAGGAAAAGTGTATAAATCAGCGTGGGAATGACAAGTAGAGAAAAATTCATTATAAAGTAAGGAAAATCAAGTGAAAAAGCATTTGCTATAAGGATGTTCTCAGCTGAACTAAAAGGAGTATAAATGGAACCAATATTAATCGTAAAGCTCAGACCAAAAAGATAAGGTGCTGGATTAATTTTCAATATTTTACATGCTTGTATGACAAGAGGTACAAAAATAATCCCTACAGTAATATCAGAGATCAATGCTGATGTCATGGCTGCCATAAAACAGATTACAAAGAAGAATTTTCGATGATCAGCTTTTGTCCAATGAATAGTTTTTAAGACTATCCATTGAAATATTTTTTGCTCATCCATAATTGCAATGATGATTTGCATGCATATTATAAAAAATAATGGTTCAAATTCGATATAGGTTATAAATTCTGTAAACCCAACATTAAAGGCAGTACCCGCAAAAAAGCAAGCAATGACAGCTGCCAATATTGTAAAAGAAATATAATCGATTCGTTCTTTTGTAAAGATTATCATAATTGCTATAAAAAGAACCGCTGAAATAATAACCGATACTGTTTCAAACATTTTACGATAATCCTCAATTATTTTGAATAAGTTTTACCATATTATACTTCTTTAACTTCTTCACTTAGTCTTGAAAATTAAATTTTCTAATGATTTAAATATTATTCAAAAAAAAATCCCCCCTTCTAAAGGCTTTCAACAATAATGAATAAATAACTTAATCTATTTTAATAATTATAAGATAATGCCAAATAAAGAAATCATGCTTAAATTGGTCCTGTTGGGGAGTTCAGGGGTTGGAAAAACATCTTTGATTAACCAATATGTCCATCACAGTTTTGAAGAAGATTATCATTCAACCCTTGGAGTTAATATTGTTGTAAAAGAGATTAACTTAGAAGATAGTGATACTCTCGTAAAATTGATTTTTTGGGATATTGCTGGACAGGAAAAATACGATTTATCTAGACAGATGTTTTTTCAAGGATGTGTAGGGGGATTGTTCGTTTATGATATTACTCGTCCTTCAACCCTTCATGATATAGAAGCGAAATGGATTCCAGATCTCAAGAAATATGGTAATGAGAAAGCTCCTTATTTATTAATTGGAAACAAATCTGATTTAGAAGAAACAAGAGCTATCTCAATTGAAGAAGGACAAGAATTTTCTACTAAATTAAATGCACTTGAATTTATAGAGACTAGTGCTAAATCAGGGACAAATGTCGAAAAAGCATTTAAAAATCTGTTATTACACATTATATCTTGAATTTCAGATTTTAATAAGTAATAAAAAGGAATTTCAGATTATGATACTTATTTCACATATTCATAATAATCTGATAAAGGTTATTTTATAATATATTGACAAATCAAAAAGATCCAAAATTCATTCAAATAGAAATTAATATTTATTATCATATTGGATATTTAAAGAATTAGACAAATGCCCTCCTTTCTGATTTCACATCAAGCACCAGCATTTCTTATTAAACTTAAATATCCTAAGAAGATTGATTTAGTAGCAATTTGTATTGGAACTATAATACCTGATTTAAATCTTTTTTCTAGCATATTAAATCGAAATTTTACTCACAGTTTTATTGGAATCATTATTGTAACAGTACCATTAACAATTTTCCTGAGTATAATGTTTATCAAATATCTCTCACCTTTAATATCCTGGATTTCAGTTCAAAAATACTTTATCTTAAAACCTTTAAGGTTTTTTGGGTTAGATGATTTGAAATACTTAAAACTGCAACTCAACAAGAAATTTTTTCTGATTGCTTCTTATTCAGCGCTTCTTGGAGGACTTGCTCATATCTTATTAGATATGCCATCTCATCCACATATTCAATTTTTTTATCCCATTATAATAGAAGTACCTATTTTAATAGAGAATATTAATTTATATTTTGGAAGTATAACCATCTTTAATATTCAAATTACATTTGAAATCATGCTCTATTCCCTCATTCGAAGAATTTGGGATTTGGTTCTGATACCAATCACTCTTTATTTTTTGAGGTACATTAAAAAACATAATTTGATTCAGAAATGGAATTCTTACGATGAAGCTATTCATTGATTAGTATTGGTCATTTATTTCTCCCATGCTTTCATGATGAGGTGGGTGTTTGAGGATATTATCCCATCAATTAAATCTATTTTATTTGCAAAGATATCGAATAGTTCTTCAGAGGATTCTACTTCTATTTCAGCAAGAACATCAAAATCTCCCGTTAATGACATTACTTTAGTAATTTGGGGAATTTCTTTAAGTTCATCAATTACTTTACTAATCACACTTATCCCTAATTTACATAAAATGATAGCGCGCATGTTTTTTACTCTTGTTTATATTATTGTTTTAGATTTTTTCTATTTTATCAACAAATTGAACTTCCACTTCCAATATCTCATTTAAAGGTTTAATTTTCCTATTTATTAAATAGTGAAAGTCTTTAAATGAATTTACTCTAACTTTCAACATTAAATCAAAATTGCCCATTAACGAATATATTTCCTTAATTCCATAAAATTTTAAAATTCTTAAAGGTAAAGTGTTTAAAGAACTTCTCTTAATCCTGAGTAATATATAAGCATTTATTACATTCTTAACTTCATGGGCATATCTTAGCGCTATGGTTATAACTAATAGAACAGCAATTATTATTAGATATTCATGAGGGAAATATTCGTTTGATAAGAGAACTGCAAAAATTAAGGTATTCATTGGATCAATTAAACCTAAAATACTACTCCATTGACTATAAGTTAAGCTCGTGGTTTTCCAATTAACATTAGCCAAAAATATTAATAAATACGGGATTATCGTAGCGAAGATTATCAAGTACAAGATTTCCCATCGAAAAAGAATGGAATTTAATGAACCTAGATCACTAAAGAACTTTACTGATTCTTGGGTGAAATCTGTCTCATATGGTAACAATACAATTATTATCAATACAGGAATTAAAATTATAACTCCTGATATAAAAGCTATTGACATTTTTATTAGTGCTCTGGGAATTTTGTAATACTTATTCTTGTTAATATTTCTCAATTCATTTTTCGAGAAGGAATCTCTTTCAATGCTTATGTACAAAAACGATCCTGTTATTGAATACAATATCAAGTAAATAATCCCTCTTAATTCAATTGGTGTTCCACTTAGTTGCGCCCCCCTAAATGATACCGAAATAATGATTATAATAACAAATGTTAACATTAAAATGAAGAGGATTCGAAAGATGTCAAACTTCTCAAAATTAACTCCTTTCTCATAAAGTGCTACAAATATTATCGTCAACAAGATACCGATAGAAGTGAAAGGAATAGATGTCGTCTTTAAAGCAAAGAAAAAGAACAAAATGTGTATTATAATTCCAAAAAATCCAATAAGAAAATAGTAATTGTAAGTACGGACATTGTAGAATCTCCTATTTTTGTGCTTTAAACTAAGAAAATACTCTTTTATGGGAATTCTTGTATCTTTATTGAAATAATTATTACTGATTGCTAAAAGAATAGCAATAAAAAATAAAACAACCCCCGCAATAAGAAATCTTAACACGACTATTGTAATTATTGAGATGCCATCAAATAATCCAGTTGCAACAATGGGAATGAAACTCCATAACAAATTTGCAACGATTATATTGATGATATATTTGTTGGTTATCTTCATTTCTACTTCAAGTGATTAGTTACGATATACAAAATTCTTGACTATTTGAATAGTTTTCTTTCAAGGTTTTAAATCAATTTTAAAATAAAAATAAAAAAAGAAAAATTCTAAGATTTAATTTTATATAGTTTTTTTCGAATTCTCAGAAGAAGTGCTGCAACTGGTATTATTAAAGATATGACTACCAATATTGGAGGATATGAAGGTACAAATGGTTTTGCAACAACAGTATATTCGAATGGGTTTCCGTAAATATCCTTTCTTTCTGCGCGGTTGCCCTGACTATCAACAGCAATAATATACCATTTTACTAAAGTGTCTTGAGATTGTGCTGGTATTGTTCCCTCCCAAATTCCCGGACTTGCAAGTATTTCATTGAGAGCAATAACTTTCCAATTTAGACCACTATCAGTAGAATAATTAATAAAAACAGTTTGTATACTTCCTTCCTCAAAAATATTCACTCTTACTAAAGGTAAATCATCATTAGC
>JAGXNQ010000143.1 GCA_019894955.1 Promethearchaeota archaeon
TTTTTTTATTTACTAATTTAAATTCATTTATTCGTTAGCGATTAATGGATTAATAGAATTAAGTCATTAATATCCTCGTTTTAAATATTATCCGACAAAATAATATTAATAGTCAACAAGTTTCCGTTGATAATGTTCATTAAGGGTTTATACACGTGAAAATTATAACAATTAACTTACCAGGAAAATATTTATCAGCAATTCAAGCATTAAATGATATGGGGGTTTATCCTTCAAGAAGCGAAGCTATTCGAATTGCTTTGAGAGATTTTTTAGCAGACGAATTAACAATGTTTAATAATCTTGAAGATGAGAGCTTTCGAATGCTTTTAAGGAGCATCAAAAAATCCTAATCCTTTCTTTTTTATTTAATAATTGATTTAATCAACATCTACTTCTTTTTTACACTCGTTGCAACGCTTTGCCCCCCTAAAGAGTTGATTTCCACAACTCGGACAATGGTATCTTTTTTCCTCCTCTTCTACGAATTTCGCAGTCCCTAATTCCCGCCAAGTAGGTACAGCCCTCATTATCACTTTTTTCCCCGCGGCTATAGGAAAGTTATCAATGAACTTACACGGAAAGTCATCACATTGATAACAACCTTCAATATTTTTTTCCCGGCAACACTTTTTAATTGCACATACTTGACACATAGGAAAAACGATACCATCAGATAAACAGCCAGTACAAGATATATCATTGACTTCTTTGACAAAAGGTTTATAAACTTTCATTAATATTTGTTTAAATTTCTGATTATCATCCCGATGAGCAATATATATAGAACACACGCCACAATACAAACCACAAGGAGCCAGAAGCTCTTTCTTTACTTCGACCATATAATATCAATTTTTTTATTTTTTTTATTAATTGTGATATTTTATGGTTAAATAAAAATTAAATTTATGAATTACTAAAGATGATTATTAACATAAAAATCGATTTCAATTAGGTATTACAATGAAAATTGCAAGATATTACAGTAATAATGATATACGAATAGATGAAATGGATAAACCTAAAATAAGTGCTGGAGAACTTTTAGTAAAGGTAAAACTATCAGGAATTTGTGGTTCTGACATATTAGAATACTATCGTTTTGCTAAAATGAAGAAATTAGGTGTGGATAATTTAGTATTAGGTCACGAAATTGTTGGAGATATAGTGGAAGTTGGAGAAGGGGTGAAAAGGTTTAAGGTAGGAGATCGAGTATTTGTATCACATCACGTTCCTTGCTTTGAATGTCACTTTTGCCAACAAGGGCATAATACTGCCTGCGATTTACTCCATAATACTAATTTCGATCCTGGAGGATTTGCAGAATATATAAGAATTCCCGCAATTAATATCAAAAAACGTGGTGTAATCACATTAGATAAATTCGTTTCATATGAAGAGGGAGTATTTATTGAACCTCTAGGCTGTGTTTGCAGAGCTCAGAGACTTGCAAGTGTTACAAAAGGATTAACGGTTCTCGTATTAGGAAGTGGCGTTTCAGGAATTCTACATGTTCAATTAGCTAAATTGAGGGGTGCTGAAAAAATTTTTGCTACGGATATAAATGATTATAGGTTGGAAATGGCAAAAAAATTTGGAGCCACAGCTGTCTTTAATGCAAAAGAAAATTTACCTGCTGAAATAAGAGAAAAGAATAATAACAGATTAGCTGACATTATCATCGTTTGCACAGGAGCTTTATCTGCTGCAAAACAAGCCATAGAATGTGTATCTCCGGGAGGAACAATCATATTTTTTGCAGTTGCAGAACCCGGTGTGATGTTAGAAGTTCCAATCAATCGGTATTGGAGAGAAGAAATCACAATTATGACATCTTATGGTGCGGCTCCAGAAGATCTACAAGAATCATATACATGGATCCTGGCAAAGAGTATAAAGGTAAAAGATCTTATCACTCATAAGTTTCCAATAGAACGTGCAGGAGAGGCTTTTAAAATTGTATGTGATGCGAAAGAATCTTTAAAAGTAGTTATTGAATTTGATTCTTAGATCTTATTATTTATTTAAGATATTTACTCCTCTCAATATGTTTATGAATAATTCCAGATTCCCAATATTTATATATTTCATTTCTAAATTTATCCATTTTCTTTTTAGGGAAAAACAAATCCATGTCAAGAAAAACCTCAAGAGAAATTTTAGATTTATTTTCTAGTTTTAAGGTTAATATTGCTTGATCTATAATATTCTGGTTTTTCTCAATTTTTTCTCTCATGTAGAGAAATGGAGTTATATCTGGATTTTCAATAATATACGAATGGCTTGATGTTAAAAATTCAGCTTGTTCAAGGAATATAGATTGAGCTAAGTCAATATCTTTCAAATATTGATCAATTGAACATTCTTTAAATCCATACCATGGTCCGAAACCATCAACTCCTGGTTTTACTTGGTCAAAACCTAAACAGCTAATATGAATAATCTTTTCTTGTACAAGTAAAAACCCAATATGAGCTTTTGAGTGTCCTAAAAAAGGGATAGTTTTAATCTCTAATTCATCAAAGAGAAAAGATTTCCCTGGTTTAAAAGGGTAGATCTCTTTACAAGTATTATATCCATTCAATTCACCAAATTTCTCTATTATCGAAAAATCTAACGCTTCATCAAATTGGAAACCTTCATAGAAGTTATGAAGATCTAGTAAGCAAGTGTCATCTGGAATTGGAGCATGAATTTTAGCACCTATTGACTCCCATTGGTGAACATGAGCTATATGATCCATGTGACCATGTGTGCAAATGTAATCACTTATTGGACCATAAAGATCATTAATCTGATTAATTAGATAAGGTTCAATGTTTAAATCTAAGATTACGGTTTTCTGATTACCCTCATTTGTTGGCAAAAGGATGAGTCCATCGCAGCACGAAAAATAATATGGAGGTTTAATTTGATGAGCAAGTAAAACTTTATCTTTAACTTTTAAAATTCTTAGCCCATCAATAGTTGAGATATCTAAATTATCCATTCTATTTTAGAAAAAGAAAAAACCAATATATTTATTGATATATGAAATAAGTTCCGCGATAAATAAAGAAAAATAAATATAAAAAAATTATAATCCTACCGGACCATTTTGGTAAATTTCAAAGGCCTCATCAACACTAGCACCTTCATGAACAATAGCTTTAACAGCTTTAATCATTCCTATTGGTTTATCTGATTGAAAGATATTTCTTCCCATATCTACACCAACAGCTCCAGCATCAATAGCACTTCTAGCCATTTGCAACGCCTCGCGTTCCGGAGTTTTTTTCCCACCTGCTATGACAATTGGAACAGGGCAGATGCTTGTAACATTTTCAAAATCTTCACAATAATATGTCTTAACAAAAGAAGCACCCATTTCTGCTGCCATTCGACTCGCCATTCCTAAATATCTATAATCTCGAACCATTTCTCTACCAACGGCGGTCACTGCTAAGGAAGGGATTCCATATTCTTGACCCCAATTCACTAACTTGGATAAATTCAATAAACTCTGTTTTTCAAACTCCCCACCTACGAATATCGAGCAAGTAATTGCAGAAACATTTAATCTAATACAATCTTCGATGGTTACATTTATTTCTTCGTTCGAAAGTTCTTTAAGCATGCTTGCTCCTGCTGATACCCTTAAAACTATGGGTATATCACTATCGGGAGACACACAACTTCTTAACATTCCTCGAGTTAGCATCAATGCATCGGCATATTCAAATAGAGGATTAAGATCTCCAAAACATTTTAATTGTCCCGGGATATTCCCAAAATAACCATGATCCACAGCTAACATTACACAATGACCAGATTTTGGTCTAATAATTCTTGATAAACGATTTTGCATTCCCCAATCGGGCATAATAATTTCACTTTTTGAAAAGTAATTTTTATTTATTTGATTTTAGTTAATTAAGAATTGGTCTTATTTTACTTTTTTTGATAAAAAAAAGCCTAAGATATATTTATAAAAAACTTAGAAAGTAAAAAACTTATAAAATCTACATTTATAACGTTTTGAACCAAATATATAATAATTAAATTACTATTGGAACTAAGATGGAAATAAAAATCTCAGAAGATAATTCAGATTACATGTACAATTTCATTGAAAATATAATTAAAGAATGCGGTCCAAGAATGCCATGTAGTCCTCAAGAAGCAAAAAGTGCCGAACTGATTAAAAACGAATTTGAAAAGGTATGTGATTCAACCTATATAGAATCCTTTACCTGCCACCCTAGAGCTTTTATTGGATATATAAAAGTGATGGTTGTAATGATGTTCATCTCATTTTTAAGTTACTTTACCACAACATTACATCTGACACTCCAAGTAGAGCAATTTTTTATGGGAATATCATTTGCATTAAATCTAGGAGCTTTTTTAATAATCTGGAATGAATTTTTTAATTATAGGGAATTTATCGACCCTTTTTTTAAAAAAAAAGAGTCTCAGAATGTTATTGGAGTTTTTGAGAGTAAAAATGAAGTGAAAAATATACTCATTTTTTCAGGGCATCATGATAGTGCTTTACATTTTAACTTATTAACTCATTTAAAAATAGGTTATGCAATAATTGTAATTCTAGGACTCCTAATTTTAATAATTTGGATGGTAACATCAACAATTTTATTCATAATATCAATAATTGGTTTTAAAATTGCTGAACTTCTTATATTTCAGATTTTAGTTATAATCTTATTTATTATAGGTGTACCAGTGTTAATTGGGTTATGGTTTTTCGTTTCATTTGGTGAAAAAGCAAATAAGGTGCCTGGTGCAGTTGATAATCTTAGTGCTGTTGCAATTGTGCTTGGAATGGGTAAATATTTAAAATTAAATCCAAGTATCAAACCTGAAAACACTGAAATACGTTTGATTTCTTTTGGATGCGAAGAAGCTGGGTTAAGAGGTTCTTATAGGTATGTAGAAGAACACTTTGAAGAATTGAAAACAAAAAATGCAATCTGTATTAACATGGATGGTATTCATAGTCTTTCAAGAATATCAATAATTGATTATGAGCCAACAACAAGAACTAAGCATTCAGAAGAAGTAGTAAAAATATTAACCCAATCTGCTAAAGGCCTGGGCATGTCCGTAGCACCATTTTCTCTTGGGGGTGGTAGTTTTTCCGAAAAATTAATTGGTCAAGTTACGGGTGGAACAGATGCAACTTCATTTTCAAAAGCTGGTTTAAAAGCTGCTACAATTGTAGCTATGGATTTAAAACAAATGCTAAAGTTTTATCATCAACCTACAGATACTCCCGATAAAATAGAAAAGGGTGTATTAGAGCGAGTTTTGAAATTGTGCATAGCTTCAATCGATAATTCCAAAATTGAATCATAACATTTTTTTTTCCTTTTTAAACTTTCATCTAACGCAGTTTATTCGTCTTAATACGTTCAATGTTTTGTAAGATTTTCTCTTCATTTGGATCAGCATGTCGTTTTTCTTCAATCCGTTTGAGTAATTCTTCTTTTGAGATTCCTAAATTTGTAAAAAAGGATTTCATTCCTTCCACGTTAAAAGAGTCATTGAGGATACTCTTTCCGATTTGCTTGTACATTCGTAACCAACTCTTCCGACTTTGGTTATGCTTTTCAGGATCTTCTTCTTGGCGGACTAACTCTGCATATTGTAGAGCATAGGTTATTCCACCATAACGATATAAATCGTGAAGGAGAGCTGCTTTCACTACATGGCAGTTGGTAAGGATGGGATCTCCTTTTCCCTTTTGGATGAGCTCTTTCGATTCTAATCGGTTTATAATCTCATTTTCATCATAATCTATCACATGATAAGGATAGAGCACCCTAGGGCTAAAATCATTGATATATTCAACCTCCTCAGAATTGAGGTACCATTGCAGATCTTCTTCTCCTAAGTATTTTTGTAATTCGGGAATTGGTGTCCCATCCATAACGATATCTTCTATATTCGTTTCATAAAAATAGCGAGCGATCTGGTCCGGGGAGAATCCGATTATCACGTAAGGAATATTGCGGGTTAATGCTTGCTTGTAAGAAATTGTGTGGATCAAATCCGTACACTTATGGCAAACATCTACTGTTAAGCTCTTTTCACGAGAATCATGGGTAAAAAAGAAGTAATGGTACAATTTTGTAAAAGTGGGAATTGGTTCTTCTATCATGACGTGATTTTCAAATAGATCCATTTTAGTGAGGGTCTCCTTCATATTTTCTTTGGCGACTTCAGTCATAAACCCTGTATCAATAGTTATTAGTAATGGATTTAAGTGATATTCGTTCACAAACGTATCTACTAGTGCAGTTGAATCCTTTCCCCCCGAATAACCAATGATGCAATCATAATGTTTTCCATCGTGAGCTTGTTGCATTGATTTTATTGTTGTATTCCAATTTTCTAATCCCTTCTTTTTCTGTTCCTCACTTATTATTTTTTTGGACCAATTGGGATTGACATGCTTAGGATCTGCACAGAAATTACAGAGATTATCTTCGTTTATTTCAATCCCCAAAAATCCTTCTACCATAATACAATTCTTACAGATAACTTTTTTTTCAGTCATATTAAATTCAATTTTTCACATTTGATCTCTAATTGAAAACAAACCTTAATAAAGAAAAATTAAAACATAAAATAATTAATTCCTTTTTAATTCTCCATTTTTCGAATTTGGGACAATTAATTTAACAAATAACAACCCAAAAACCGTGGGAATTAATCCAACTCCAAAGATCAAAAATAAACTTAAACTTATGAAATCTGGAAAATTAGGATTCGTAAATAGTATTCCAACCGTGTTAATTAAATAGTGAGTAATGATACTAGGAAGCAAACTATTAGTTTTTAGGTACATGTAACCAAAAAGAACTCCTAAGGATGATGCAAAAATTACCTGCAAAATAGTATTACTGAAAGTTTGCTCACTTAATAAATTGAGAAAATGAGATGCTCCAAATAATAT
>JAGXNQ010000144.1 GCA_019894955.1 Promethearchaeota archaeon
GATTAAGTTGATAACACGCTCCCGTTCTTCTAAAACTACTTGTTTTGCTTGATAGTTTTTAAATATATCTCTCAGTGAGGAATTTAAGAGGCTCATTATCCACTCCTTTAAATTATTTGCACTCCAATTACTTTTCCCGGCGACGACATCATTATAAAATATCTTAGCATCATATATTTTTAATCTAAGATCTCCATGTAATCCAATGAATATCCCATCCTTAGTGGGGATCCCATTCGACTGTGGGATCCCCCAAGGGATGTCTATAAAAGAGGTGTCGACCCATACGATCTCGGTTCCCTTGATTTTTGCCTTTTTTTCAAACTCATAGACGCCGCCCCCTAGCACGCCTATAAGTTCTCCTTTATTGTAAAATAATGCTTTCTCGTAATCTTTTACTGCGAAAAAGTTTTTGTCTTTTATGTTATCACCAGGTTGAGGAAAGATGTACAATATTGGAGTATTTTTTGAATTTACATCTTCTCGTTGCCAAGCTATAATCTCTGGGTTAAAATCTTGTATTACTTTTCCTTTATATTCTTTATACATATTTCACACCAGTCCATTAATGTTATTTTATTAGTAATTAATTTTTTTGTTCAGTTCTTACATACCATTGTTCTCCATGGAGAAATGATTTTGAATAATTTAGGATTCCAAGGTTGGTCATTTTATATAAAAGATCTAATGATTTATCAGGAGCCCAACCCGTTTTATCTACAATATCAGCTAAAGTAAACTTTTGAAGCTTTAATGCAATTAGTACTAGCTTTGTTTCATCTTCAGAAACATCATGAGCTTTGAATTGAACAACTTTAAGAAAATTTCCTTCAGTATCTTGAATGGATTTGATCCCTGGTATGTATCCATTATCTGTAAGATTATTTATACTCTCTTCCAATTTTTCTATAGTAAAATTCAAATTGGGTTTTTCATCTAATATCAACTGATACAAGTTAAAAATTGGAATGAAATCAGTAATCTTGTAGTTATGATCATTCAGTTCCGTTTCTCCCTTGGTTAATTTATCTAATAATTTTAAGACCAAATCTTCAATTTCTTTTGATAATATAACTTCATTTACTGGAAATTCAATGAGATTATCCAAAATATCTAATTCAATCTTATTTTTAGATAATATTTTCAATTTATCATTAGATAAAATATGAGAATCAACACTTATTTCCTCTCTTTGATAAATTAATGTGCTTAAAATTCTAATTTCTTCTCTTAAATCAGCTGCTATGGAAAATCCATTTGCTACTACTAGATTATCTATGCATTTTGATACTTTTACTGTAATATCGAAGATTCTCTTGATCTCGTTTATAATCACTGAGTTTAAAAAGAAAATCTCAACACTTACTAAATGTTCAACTTCTTTAGTAATTTTTTTCGGTTTTTCACCAACTTTCTTTAATGGAAGAGTTGTGGTTGGATCTATTATTATACTTCTAAATTTTTGTTTGAGGAATTTGACTCTTTTTATTACGAAACTTATCAAGTCTTCAAAAACTGGATGATTAATATTTAATATTGAACCTAGAATTTTGCTCAAGTCAACCTGTATATTATTTAACTCGTTTATGACTGCTTCGTGTGATTTCCTTATATCATCTTTAATATCTTTGAGATCTCCCTGAATAATTATGGTACTCAATAATTCTTCTTCTCTACTGACAAAGTTGATGCCTTTTCCTAATCCATTAGCTTCTTTTAGAACCCTTTTCCCAAATTTCGTAATACTCCATTTGGGTATAATATTATTTCCTTCAACTACTCGTTCTACTTGATTAAATTTCTCTAATTGCAGAAGGATGTTTTTTACTACTCTCATAGATAGATTTGATTTTTTACTTATCTCTCTAATACTTATTGGTACTTTATAGTTATCGTTAAGGCAAATAAGTATTTTTTCAATACCTTGAAGGCTAATTGGTAATTCCCTATTTGGACTAGACATTATTGATAGGTTAAATCAAATCTTCTAAAAATAATAATGTTGCCAAAATATTTAAATGTTGCCATATAGGAACAAAAAATTAATTATCGAAAAAATGAAATATTATTTTTTAGATAAAAAATAGAATACTACTAATGTTTTTTATCGTATTCCCCTATAATAGAATTTTGTTGAGCGGCCCACCACACCCATACTTGTCTAACAAAAAAATGAACAATTCCAAGGCGATTATTCCAAGCATTAGTATCAGATAGATGTTCATGGCAAATCATGACATATTTTTTACTATCCTGTTCCCAAATATTTTTTAAAAAGATTTTACCACAATAATTTAAGATTGTTTCCTCAGCAAAACATCTTGGGCACACTTTAGGATATTCTGAAGTCAATAAAACTTTAATATCGAAATTTATTTCAGGACGTTCTGGAACTACTAAATTTCCTGTCCAGATTAAGTAATTATATCTTGGGTTTCTTTCAGGAAATAATTTGAACCATGGTCTATTATTAGTATTTTTAAGAAAATTAATATATTGCATAACTTTTTCAATCTCTAATTTGACACGATCTTTCCAACCCGGATGCTTTGGGTTAACATTAGTCCATTTTTGAGGAAATTCTTGTATTAGCTCATCTAATATCGATCTTTGCCATTTAATTTCAGACATTTTTAACCAACGATACCTCGATCAATAATATCAAACGTATTTCCGAATTTATCAACGATTTCTTTGATAGGTCTTACCAAATCGGTCTGGGTTAAGACTTGTCCCCCTCCCATAACAGCTATACATACATTTTGTGATTGTAGACCGAATTTTTTTGAAATCTCGGGAATAATATCCATTAATTTGATATTAGACGATACCGGAAATGGAATATCTTTTTTTTCTGTTCCAAATTTTTTGACAAAATATATAGTATTTAATTCAGATGCCATAATTATCTCAAACCTATGATTTTTTATCTAGTAATAATAAAAGTCTTTTTATATTTATTTTTTTTTAATATGGATTGTTATTATATTATAAATTCAAATCAATTCTTAATAAATTGATTCTTTTGTTTATATTATCTCCCCAATTATAGTATAAAGAAAAGCTTACTAAATCACTAAGATATTGGGCTAAATATGCTTTTATTTTTTTTGATTGTTTGATTTTATTAAATAATTCAAACGAAGATAAAATTTTTACTGAGAATTCATAATTAGACTCCGAAACGGTTAGTTCATTTAATTTTTTATCATTAAAACTTAATAATCTTATAAAAAAACCAAAATAATTTAAGAAATAATCTTCAGGGATACTCATTTTGCAAGAACGTAAATCTAAAATGCTAGCATGTAATTTATGGGGTAACACATTTCCCAGAAATTCAGCTCTAATTTTATTTTTAAAATCGTAAAGTTTTCTATTGAGATCTATAATATAAATTAGAAAATTAGACTTTATAGTGAGGTTTAAAGGGGTAAAATCATTTTTTTCAATAAATTCATCGTTTCTATCTTGATTTTTCAATATCAATGAGTTATTAATGATCTCTTTTGTTATTTGAGGAATTTTTATATAGATGGGTTCTTCTGTTATATCGTTAGTTAAGAATTTCTTTACTTTGGCATTTTCCATAATATTCAAATTATTTTTAGAAAAACCGAAATCTTTCCAATGCGATTGAAAATTTTCAATAAGCATGTTTTGAATTTTAATTTTAATATAATTAGAGCTATTAAAATCTTTAATTAAGTCATTACTAATTCTAACCTCAAATTTTTCATCTATAGCGACTAAGATAAAATCAGAAACTTCTGGTTCCTCATATTCAACTTTTATTTCAACTGTATTTTTCTCATTACTAATTTGGTAAAAATTGATATCTTCACCATTTGTTACGATTGAAATGCAGTTTTCAAATTGATTACTAAGACTAATGAGAGTATTATCATCTGTGTGACTATGAAATATCTTACTGGAAGCAGGATGAGAGTGGTATATTCCTATAGGACCAATCCCTTGCGGCATAATAGAACTTAAATCTTGAAATTCTAATACATTTGGTATGGCACTAATAAAAGTTTGTTGTTCATATCGTTTACATTCACTTATAGCAAGAATATGAGGAATATTATTTTTTAAGTAACCTATAAGCCAACCGTAGATTTCATCGGTACTGAAACGTGCTTGTTTTTTAATGACATCTAGTAAAATCTGAGGGATTAGAACCTTTTTAATAATTATTCACCGCGTTTTATTTAAGTTTGGTTATGATTTTGTCTAGATCCCGTTGAGACACCTTTTTATCTATTTTGTAACTACCATTCACATCTATACTTGCACATATAGGACAATTTTCATCTTTTTTCGTTGTGTAATTTAAAAATTGCCCAGATATCATATCATAAACTAAATAGTCTATCATTTTTCCAAACTTTAATAGAAATTTTAGCATTTCTTGAATTTGAATGCTAGCTAGAATTGCCATTGTCGAGGGTAATGAAGCAACACAAGGTTCTCCTTTTTCAACTGGAAGATCAACTGAAATACCTTTAATACATTTAGCACATGAAGTTTTGTAAGGAATAATAGGGTGAACGTAGCCAGATAAGCCACTTCTAGATGCACCAGCGTCAATATAAGGAATTTTCAATCTGATACATTTACTATTTAAATATTCTCTTGCTGGAATATTGTCAAGACCATTTAAAATGATATCAATTTTTGAAATTTCCTTTTCAAATGTAGATTCAAAATTAATATCCATGATATCATTTTTAAAATAAAAGATATCTACATCAGGATTTATAGTTTTTAAAATTCTGTAAGCAACTTCAACTTTTGGTTTACCAACATGCTCTGGTTTATACATACTTCGATTCAAATTAACTTGGTCTACGATATCATTGTCAAATAGTGTTAATTTCCCCAAACCACATCGAGTTACCATTTCAGATGAAACGCATCCTAATCCTCCTATTCCAATTACCCCAACATGGTAGGAACTAAGATCATCCCAATTAATATCATATCCAAACTCTTTTATTGCTTTTAGTCTAGTGTATCTATCTTCTTTCATTATCTATAACTTCTACTCTAATATCTTAAGGCTTTTGGTATTTTGGAAATTTTACCACAATAATTACATTCAATTGTTCCGTTGATGTCAATTTTTTTTATATCTAGATCTCCTCCACATTCCGGACACTGAGCACTAATAACTTCAACTCTTTGCTCTAATCCTTCTTGCAAATCTGAAATCTTTGAATCGTACCTTTTTAGTGTATCTGTAATCAATTCTTCATTTTCCCCTGTAACCCATATTATCATAGTCCCTGTAGTATCATTTGACATAATTTGCACATCAATTAACTGCAAAACGTTTGGAGATTCTTTATGTAAATAGACAACTGAAGCTAAATAATCCTGCTCTTTATCATCATAATGTTTTTCAATAGGATCCTCAATTATTTTTAAACCTTTAAAGACATTTAAAACAGAGGTAAATAGCTGTTTTGGATTAGTTGCTTTAAACAGATATTTTTGTCCCTTATATGGAAAATTTTGATGTTTGATCATTTTTATAAATTCAATAATATTCTGCTCTTTTTGTTTCTCCAATATATCTACTCGATTTTCTTTGATCTTTATTCTTTCTCTTTTTAAATCTGAAAGTTCCTCGTTAGAATCTTTATCTAATAAAATTCTTGTGCGATCTCCAATATAAACGGGAGGATTAGGTAATGTGGAACTTATTAAACCTGTCCCAATGATCGGGGTTCCTCCTTCCCATGGAATTAAGAACGAAACTTCTTGCCCTAAATCTATTAATTTGTTTAATAATGATGGTTTAATATTAGTTGTCCAATCCCCCTTAGTGAGAAGAGTGTGATCATCAGAAACACTAATATGAACTTCTAATGCTTCTGCAGGATTATATTTCAAAATATATACTTCGTCTCCTTCCCCAAAAACTTCTAGATTTCTTTGATCAATAAATATTAAAGATTCATTACCAATTTCTAATGCTTCAATCTTTGAGATTATTGAAAATTTTTTTGTAGGAAGATTTGAGATTAGAAATATTGTATCGCCTATTGTATAATTTGTTAACATCTCTTCTTGTGCTTGAATTACACAATTATCTCGAAATTGAGGAATTAATTTATAAGTTTGCATAAATAATCATAAATTTCTTGTCTTGTATACTATTATTTTCAAAAGGATATAAATATTTATCGTTCTTGGTGGTACAAGTAGAATAAAAAGAAATAGATGATTTAGATAAACTTATTAAATTTTATAATAAAAAGATTATACAATTTTATAAGCTTCATCATCTTCTTCAGGCGCTTTTCCTTTTTGAGGAAAAATTTTATGTCTATATTTCTTTTTATTTTTTAAAACTACTCCATATTCTTTTTCATTTTTCTTTCCCATTTGGATATCCCCACTACTCTTAAGTATTTAAAGCTTTATTTCTTTTGATCTATTTAAAATTCAGAAAATAAATTGAAAATATTGGTTATAGTTAGTTTTTTAGGGAGTTTTATTTATTGTGATTTCCAAAAACCTCGTTTTCTAAGAAATCGCCCAAGATATACAATTAAAAGCATTATTGGAACTTCCCAAAATAACCCCATCGTAGTTCCCAATGCCGCTACTGAGCCAATTCCATAAATAGCGATAGCTGTCGCAATTGCAATTTCAAAATGACTTGAAGAACCAATAATTACGGTAATAACTGCTTCTTTGTACTTTAACTTAGTTATCTTAGTTATTATTATGTTGTATCCGACAACAATCACAAATCCAAGCAAGAGTGGGACAGATACTAATAGTAATAGATCAGGGTTATTTAATAGAACATTGCCGTTCATGGCGAACAAAATTACTAAAGTTGTCAAAAGAGCAACGATCGATATCACACCTACCATTGGTCGATATTTATTATTAAACCAATCTTCTCC
>JAGXNQ010000145.1 GCA_019894955.1 Promethearchaeota archaeon
TTCCAGACCCCATTCCCGCTCCACATGACCCATAAAAACCACACCACCCTCCTGGAATTTTAGAAGCCCTCCCAATACCTTCTTTAATATCAAAAAGGGTAATCGATTCCCCATTTGGTTTTTTAATGTTATTATTTTTCATTGCTGTTAGAATAACAGCAGGGGTTAGCACGTGGTGTTCTGGGCCGTACATCTTGAATTTTGGATGACGCATTATCTTTTCTGCTAGAATAAATGGATCTTTGATTTCTGTTGTTTCAGTTATATTTTCAATAATTTCTATGGCTCCACTTTGACGGCAGTTATCACAAATATAATGATAATCCTCACAAAATGTATTTGCATTGAAAACTTTTCCACAAAATTCACAAGTAAGGTCTTTATATTCTTTAGGGGTTAAAGCATACACTAAGTCCTTACCACATATTTCACATATATCTTTTTTATCATTCATGATGGAATTTATTTAGATAATTTATATTTTTATGTAAGTTTTTGTCATTTTATCAAAATGGGCTAATTTTTCATAACCTATTCTTTTTAATAGTTCTGTTAATAATTCAAATTCATAAGCTATTTCATTAGGATGATGAGCATCAGAACCTAATACAACATCAATTCCTAAGTTAAACATTTCTTTAATAAATTCTTCGCTTGGATATTGTTCTTTTATCGGTTTTCTTAATCCACTAGTGTTAATTTCAACTACAACATCACGTTTTTTAGCCATTTTTAATGCTTTTATTCCTTCTTCCATTATTAACTCCTTATTATTTGGAACGATTTTGAACTTTTTTGGGAGATCAAAATGTCCTATTGTCGTGAAGTGAAATTGATTAGAATCTATCATTGCTTGCATGGTTTTGAAATAACTCATATAAATATCATCTGTATCTTCAAACTTATCATAATGTTTTAAAAAGCGGATATCGTCGAACGCAAAAAGATCTGGAAAAAGAGAGACATCTAAATTATGGATGGAACCAATGATATAATCTATTTGATTTGTATATTTCTTGAGATATTTATGATGTTTATCGACCTGTTTTTCTACAAAATCCAATTCAAATCCAATCTTTACGGAGATTTTATTTTTATATTTTTCTCTTAGATTAATCGCATTGAAAACGAATGAGTCAAGTTCATCATTAGGCATGGAATATTCACGATGTGGCATATTCTCTATTCCATCTAAAACATCATATGGGAAGTGAGCGCTTAATCCAATTACACTCAATTTTTTATTTATTGCTGCTTTAACATACTGTTCAAGATTTCCCGTTGCGTGTCTACAATATGAGCTATGAGTGTGCCAATCAGAATAATTCAAAAGTAACCTTCAACATCTCTTTTTGATAGTACCATATTAAATCTAATATTTAGCATAATTATGCTAAATTATGAGATACATAGGAGTAGTTATTAAAAATGGAAAATAAAATTTGTGAATAATGTACTTTCCTTTAAGTAAGTTCAAGATATGGATCATGAGTGTTACACTGAAGAAAATTTAAATTATTTACATGAGGAAGTCCGTTCTTTTTTTAAATTCGATGTATAAAATTGTTTTAAATAGATAAATCCACCTTTTTATTAGATATTATCTTTGCGAATCCTATCATCATATAGATATGTTGATAAGCTGAAATTTTTTAGAATTAATAAAGCAAAATTATAAAAGAATGAAAAAAAACCTATTTTAATAACGAATATATATTTTATGGAGTGCGAATAAATTTGACCTCTACTCAAGAAATGTCAAAACTAGATTTTCAAGAATATATTAAGGATGAAAAATCATTAACCTTTCTGGTAGGAGCTGGTGTCTCCGTTTTAACACCATCGAACTTACCTAGTGCACGAGATTTTATTAAATCAATCATAGAATCAATGATTATTAAATCTGAAGTTGAAAAAATATTATCATTGGAAAATTTAACTCTTGAACAACTAATAAGGATAGTTTATTCTATCATTGGGGAAAATTCTGAGCTAATAGACTTTTTTTCCGAGTGCGATAAACCTAACATTGAGCATTTCTTTTTAGCAGAAAAGATCACCAATGGTAGTCATGTCATTACGACAAATTTCGATCACCTTATAGAAATTGCACTTCTAACCTTAGAAGTACCTCGAAAAAAAATTGTACCCGTAATAACTCAAAAAGATTATGAGAAGTACATGAATCCCGAGAAATTATTTCTAAGCGGTAGAATGGCTGTCTATAAAATACATGGGTCATCTACTAATTTAATTACTGGTGAAAATACACAAGAATCACTCATAAATACTATTAAATTATTAGGAATAAATCAAGAAAGACGTAATATCATTCAGTTAGAACCATATAAAGCACAACTTATTGGTAACATATCAAAAGATAGAACTTTGATAGTTTTAGGATATTCTGGTAAGAATGATTATGATATAACACCTACAATTAAACAAATGGATTCATTGAAGAATTTGATATGGGTTAATCATGATGAAAAAGTAAAGAATAGAACTCAATTAAAAGAAATTAAAGATAACAACATTCAATCAATAAAAGATGTTGATAATTTAGATCAAATATTGTTGGATATAGCCCGAATAAACCCGGAACTAAATATATATAGGTTAGATAGTAATACCAAGACGTTATTAAACGAATTTATTAAAAGTACTGAACATATTAGCAAAGAAGGCTTTGAATTAAATTTATCAGAGCGAATTAAAGATTCTATCAAAGAAATTTCTGACGAAGTAAAATTATATACTGCTTTTAAGATTTATCATGAAACTAAACAGTATAAAGATGCTTTAAGGTGTTTAGAAAGAATCTATAGAATAGCCGAGGATAACATGGATGATAAATGGAAAACGATTTCACTAATGAATATGGGTACTATTAACTTAGAACAAAATGAATTGGATATAGCTCTAGATTGGTTTAAAAAATCTCTTCAATCACAAGTTAAATTAAAAATATTTCCTCAAAGAATTTCAATATTTAAGAATATAGGTTTAATTTACCAAGCTCAAGGAAATTTAGATGAAGCGTATAAGTTTTTCCAACAAGGATTAAAAATAAATTTGAAATTCAAGGATATGAAAATTGAATCAGAATTGTATAACCAATTAGGTTTATTAGATTTAGATAAATCTAACTACAAGGATGCTATTAAAAATTTTGATATCTCGTTAAAAATAAACGAAAAATTGAATGATTTACAGGAAAAAGCCTTTAAACTTAAAAATATTGCGGCTACTCACGTTAGGAGCAAAAATTTATCTGCTGCATTAAAAAATTTAGATGAAGCCCTGGAGATTAATGATACACTTGGAAATATGATTGAAAAAGGAAATGTTCTTAATAATTTAGGCTTGATTCATCACATCGGCGGTAATTCACTTCTAGGGATTGAAAAGTGTAATAATGCATTAAACATATTTAACCAAATACAATTTATTGAAGGAAAAATGGACGTTTTAAACAATCTGGGAGAAATTTATAGAGATCAATGGAATTACCCAAGAGCATATGAATACTTCAAAGAAGCAGTTCAATTAGCAGAAGATTATGGTAAGATTGAAAAACAAGCTAAATTTTCCACTCAAATTGGAATTATTTTTCGAAACCAAGATAAATATTTCGAAGCACTCGAATGGCTTGAGACTGCTCTCAATTTATATAATCAGATTGGTAACCTTCGTGGAAAAGTGGAAGTGCTAAAAAATGTTGGATTAATATACAAGGAACAGAGGAATTATTCGAAAGCTTTAAGACGTTTTGAAAAAATACTAGAAATTTATCAACGCATGAATGATACCCGAGGAATAGCATCTTTTCTTAATATCATTGGATTGATACATGTTGATCAACGAAATTTCAATAAAGCTTTAGAATACTTTCAACAAGCTCTTGATATTTTCAGTGAATTAGAAAGCTCAGAAGGAAGTGCTGAAACCTTGAAAAATATCGGTTCCTTCTATCAAGAGCAAGCAAACTACTCTGAAGCTTTAAAAAGATATAATGATGCGTTAGCAATAATAGATAAATTAGAAGAACCAGAAAAAAAAGCTGATCTCTTTAATAAAATTGGGACCATTCATCAGAATTATGGGAGTTATGATGATGCAAAAGAGATGTTTGATAATGCATTTGAAATTTTTAAAAATGAATTTAATAATGACGGAAAAATTGATTGTTTATATAACCTCGGTTTAAATTATCATTATCAAGGTAATGATAAATTAGCTATAGAGAATTTTGACGAAGCAGTTCAGATTGCTGACCAAATCGGAAATTTGCATAAAAAATTTGATTGTCTTACAGTAATGGGTGAAATATTTAAAGAACAATGGGATTTTCTTGAAGCGTTAAGGAGATATGAAGAAAGCTTAGTAATAGCAGAAAATTTGGGTAATTTGAAAGAGCAATTAAATATCTTAAAAAGAATTGCTGAAATTTATCAAGTTCAAAAACATTATCCCGAATCTATTAGACGTTTTCAAGATGCTCTTAATGTTGTTGAGAAGTTAAGCGACCTTGAAGGAAAAGCTGATATTTTTAATAGTATTGGAATTATATATTACGAAGAAGAAGACTTTCCTCAAGCCTTAAATTGGTTTGAAAAAGCTCTTGAACTTGATGAAGAATTAGGAGATATAAAAGGAAAAGCGGAGCGTTTATTGAACATTGGAAGCATCCATCTTGTTTGGAATGATTATGATGAAGTTCTAAAAAAATATAAAAAAGCTCTTGAGATCAAAGAACAAATCGGGGATTTAACAGGTCAAGCACATACTCTAAGAAAAATAGGAACGATTTATCATGATCAAAATAATTTAGAAGAAGCGTATAAATGGTATAGTGAATCCTTAAAATTATTCGAAGAGATTGAACGTCCTCAAGGTATATGCGATTGTTATGAAAGTCTTGGCAAATTTTATAAAGATCAAGGTGATTACTCTAAAGCACTTACTCGATTCAATCAATCACTAAAAATTGCTAATGACCATGATGATCTTGAAAGAAAAGGATATCTTTTGAATGAATTAGGAGCGCTTTATCAACATCAAGGAATGTATAAAGACGGATTGAAGAGATTCAAACAAGCTTTAGATATTTTTGATCAAACCGGAGATTTGATAGGAAAAACATATAGTCTTAATAAAATCGGCCATATTTACCAAGATCAAGGCAATTATGAGGAAGCGTTAAACTGGTATGATCGTTCAATTAAATTCTTTAAATTCCTTGGTGAATCTGAAGAAAAATCAAAAGCTTATTATAACACAGCAATGATCTATCGAGATCAAGGGAAATATCTTGATGCTTTAAAAAACTATGAAGAAGTACTAAAAATAGAAGTTGATCTGTATAACCTAAAAAGAAAAGCAGATAGTCTAAATAATATCGGATTAATATACTTAGATGAAGGTAATTATCCCATTGCTTTAGAACGATTTAAAGAAGCCATTCAAATTGCCAATGAAATAGAAGAACCGGAATCTAAAGGGAGTTTCTTAAATAACTTGTCATTAGTGCATCTGAATAAGGGAGATTATACTGAGGCTTGGAAATCTTCAAAGCAAGCTCTTGAGATATTTGAACAACTAGAAAATTATGAAGGAATCGCTGATTCACACTATAAATTGGGACTGACATACTTAGAACAAAAAAGTTATGTAGAAGCACTTAAGAAACATGAAGAAGCACTTGAAGCTCTTTCTAAATTCAGTAAGAATTATAGCAAACTTCCTTTAACAAAAGTACTCAAACATAATATCAGATTGATTAAAGCTAATCAAAATTAAATTTTTCTTTTTCTACAATAAAGAATTAGGCAAGAAGTTCTATTTCGGAATGTTTGTTTTTTTTTATTTTTTTGGTTAAATAAGGGAAGACCTCAGCATATAATATATAAAGATATGGCGTTCCTTGATTGAACATTAGTATTGTATCATAGAGTAAGAAGTAAATACCTGTTGGGCGAATTCCAGATATAAAAAGCGGAAATTCCATGAAGAATGCTCCAAGACATCCAATTAAAAAAACATATCCTAATAATTTTATATCTCGTTTCTTAAACTTACCACTAACATATATTATAAAAAACAAGAGATATCCAATAACTATGTTAACTGTCCATGTTATCATTTGAGTATCCATGTGTCTAACTGAAACAACCAATGAATCATCGAGTTGAACGAAATATGAGAGAAAAGGAGTGACTAACCAAAATCCAAAAAATAGGCATGTAAATAACATCATTTCTTTATAATTCCTTTTAACATAATTTTCAAACATGATCCATAACCAACCAAAAGCAAAAAGGGAATATGAAAAAGTCATCATGAAATCCGCTCCAAATTTCGGCCAGAAATAAGCACCCAATGATTGTGGGACTTTAACACCACCAATCCAATATTCTCTAATCATCGTTCCAATAGGATAATTATTTCCCGCAGGTGCATTCCACCATAAGATAGCATCAATAAAATAAGTCACAAACCCTGTAAAAATTCCAAACTTAATTGCATTGCCTTTTTTATATTTTATAAGGAAACCTAGCCAGATGGCAAGAAAAATACTATCAATATAGATATAATCATATTCAAATCTTCTTATCGCTTCATTGAACGATTCAAAAATCGTATTTAACATGTTGATCATGTGATAAATGTGTTAATATTTGATTTTAAATAGAGTAAAATAAAAATCTTTTCAAAAGTAGTTTTCTCAAGGGGAAATTTCATTGACCTTTTTCTCTTTTTTATATTTTATTTTTTTGTTAAGAAATGGGAAAACTTCTATTTGTAAAATGTATAAATATGGTGCTCCCTGATTGAATAAGAAAAAGACTTCAAAAATCAAAAATGGTAATCCTGTAGGTCGAATTCGATAAATAAAAAGTGGAAACTCCATGAA
>JAGXNQ010000146.1 GCA_019894955.1 Promethearchaeota archaeon
GCTATCCTGTGCATCAATTGTCACGTTTTCAATGATGTAGGGGTCACCTACGATACCGGCACCATTACACCAATTGTAGGTAGCATTTACAGTCGTCCAATTATTATCAATAGAGATCGTGGTTCCAACGAAATTCCAAGAACCAGAGGTTTTTGGTCCATCCTCCTTTATAGAATTGTCAGAATTAAGAAATGGTGTTGCAATATATAAGAAACCATTTGCAGATATGATCAGCATCATTACTGATAAGCAAGTAGTCGTTAGAACAATTTTTTTCGATAATTTGAATTTTTTATAAATCATAGTATTCTTTTGGTGAAGAAATAATATAAATTTATTTAGACTCTTCATGACATTAATGTAAATGTCGTTTGTAAATTCAAGAATAAAAAGGAATGTTTCTTTGCTTCACTTGAGTATTGATCATAAAAAAAGTTAATTTAAGGAAATTCATTAACCATTTCCTTTACTTTGTTCAAATCAAATTGATCCATTTTTTCTATTTCAGTTATAATAGAATCCAGATATGATTTCGTCTTGTCCAACTTCTCCATTCGATTTTGTAATCTCTTGTACATTCGTTTAAATTTCGATCGATATCCCCTAAAAATGTCTATAGCGTCTTCAGTGTTTTCAATATTCTCTAAATTTCTCAATAAACGATTTTTAAAATGTTCACTTCCAAATGGATTGCCATATTGTTCCATGGGTGCGATATCAGTCATTCTTAAAAATTGATACGTCCATTTCTCTTTAAGTTTTTCCAAGTTTTCTTTCCCTTTATCTGTAATTTTATAAATTTTCTGAGAGCGCCCTTTAACAACGTCTTGAATCGCGGATAACGATTCATTCTCTTCTAATTCATTTAAAGTTCTCATCATGCTTCCACGAGGTAACTTATATTGCTCCTGTAACTGATATCCTGAAATACCTTCAGGAATTTCGGATAATAGAGTTAAGATCATTAAATGCTTGATCTCCTTGAATTCATCTCTTGACATAGGCAAAGGTGGACCAAATGGATGAAAGTGAGGAGAATGGTGATGTTTGTGTTTATTTCTCGGTTTTCTGGGAATTGGAGGACCTCGATACGAATTACTAAAACGAGGTTCGAGTCTATGCATATCTCTGTTGTGGAATGATCTAAAATCTGGATTATTCTCATGTGTTTCTGGATCATTTTTTCTAAATTCTTCCATAATTTTTCACCATATGATTATTGATCATATGATCATATATCAATCATCCTATTTAAATGTGATCATTGATCATATTATGAAGTATTTTTTTATAAAATAATTTTAATAAAAATATTCTCTGTCAAATGACTAATTACATCAGAAACAAATCTCTTAAGACCAAACTAAGGTTTCAACTTTATCAGGCAAAATTGAAATTCATTGTGAGCATATGGCTGAAAAAAATAACCCACTAATACCTGCAATACCGAAATATTTTAGTCATGAAGAGCATTATGATTCTCCTTTAGCAGAAAAATACCCATTGCAATTAATCACTCCTCATAATAAAAGACGAACTCACTCAACTCTCCATAATATTCCATGGTTGGAGGAGATTGAACCTCATGCAGCATGGATTAATCCAACTGATGCCTCAATCCGAAAAATTAGAAATGGAGACTTAGTGGATGTGTTTAATGATCGAGGTAGAGTTAGAATCCTTGCGAAAGTTACAGATCGCATTAGTCCAGGAGTAGTATGTGTTTATCAAGGAGAATGGTATAATCCGAATAAAGACCTTGTCGACATAGGGGGATGTGCTAATGTATTAACGCAGGATACTTATTCTCCAGGAGGAGCTTTTCCTTTAAATAGCTCATTGGTAGAAGTAGAATTATATCAAGAAGAAAAAAGGGAGGGGAATTTATGACGCAAATTGGTTTTTATTTTGATCAAACAAGGTGCACTGGTTGTTTTACGTGCGCAGTTGCGTGCAAGGATTGGCACGACATATCTGCGGGACCTATTAACTGGATAAGAATTAATTCAATTGAAAAAGGAGAATTTCCTAACTTATCCTTAACGTACTTAACTATTGCGTGCAATCATTGTGCTGATCCCCCATGTATCAAGGCTTGTCCTGCAAGTGCTATAATAAAAAGGGAGAAAGATGGAATTGTTATAGTCAATAGTGAAAAATGCATTGGAAAAGATGAATGTGGATTTAAATGTTTAAAGGTGTGCCCTTGGGATTCCCCACAATTTAGCAACGAAGTAAATTCTAAAATGGAAAAATGTGATCTATGTCTAGATCGGTTGGAGAAAGGACAACAAACAATATGTGTAGAAGCATGTCCGATGTACGCTCTCGATGTTGGACCAATAGAAAAACTTAAAGAAAAATATGGAAACATTGTTGAAGCTGAAGGATTTCTAAATAATGATAAAATTAAACCTTCTATCATTTTTAAACCAAAGAGAAGTAAATAACAAATTTTAACCTATTTATCTTAAATTTTAATGATTTTCTTATCCTTACTGCATATTTGCGATAATTAATATACTATCTGAAATATAGATTAATTAAAAATTGTTTAAATGTAATGTGTAAATTTAATACGTGATTAAAATGACTAGTTTGGATTTAGAGATTGTCGAAAAAGAAACGAAGGAAAGAATTTTTAAATATGGTTGGAAAGATGTAATATTATATAATCTAGGGATTGGGGCCCAACCTGGCGAATTATCATTTGTTTACGAGGGAGCTAAAGGCGGGTTAAAAGTTTTTCCTAGTTATGCTTGCATTGTTGCGGGAATAGGATTCCCAAGATATAGTAAGAAGGGAATAGATGGTTCTCGTTTTATTCATGGAGAACAAATGATTAAAATTTATCGACCTTTTCCCAAAGAGGGCGAATTAAAGGTAATAGGAGTATGTGAAAATATTTATGATAAGGGAAAAGCAGCAGTTATTCATACGAAAATGACAGGTAAGACTACTGATGGTACTCAAGTGTTTGAGGCAAAATACGTTCATTTCTATATTGGTGAAGGGGGTTTTGGTGGAGACAGTGGTCCAAAAACTGAACCATTAAATCCTCCTGAAGGAGTTAAACCTGATTTTAGTATATCATATAAAACTAATGAAAATCAAGCTGCGGTGTATAGGTTAGTGCAAGATTTGAACCCACTGCATATAGATCCGGACTTTGCTAAAGGAAGTGGAAAATTTACAAAACCAATCCTTCACGGACTCTGTACCTATGGTTATGCCACACGAGCAATTGTTTATGGACTTTGTGATGGAGATGTCACTCGTTTTAAGGAATTCAAAGCAAGATTTACAAATGAAGTATACCCCGGAGAAACATTAACAACAGAAGGTTGGAAAGACAATGGGCGCTATATAATTCAAGTTCGAACAGAACGAGGAGTAACTGTACTTGGTAATGCCTATGCTATAGTAGATTGAGGATTTAAAATCTATAAACCTTATTTTTTTTTAAATTTTTTTCTTTGGTTTGAAAATGATTGCTGGTTTGGTTCTTTCAGAATATACAAAGTTATCTGCTTCTTTTATATCTCCATATTTTCCTTTTAATTCTTCTAAGTTACCAACATCAAGAGCATGGGTTCTGCAAGATTCAACGCAAATAGGCAATTTTCCTTCTAAATGTCTATCCAAACAATAACTACACTTTTTCATTTTCGCCCCTTTTTCAGGACCAAATTGAGGAGCATCATAAGGACACGCTTTTAAACATTTAGATTTACATTCGTCTTTTCCAATGCATTTTTCACTATCGACAAGAACTATTCCATCCTCTTCTCTTTTTGTAATTGCCTCCACAGGACACACCGGGATACAAACTGGATCCTCACAATGATAACAAGGTCTAATAAGGTAACTTACAAATAAATCCGGAATTTTCCCTTTTTCATTATAAAGTATTGTCATCCATTTTTCAGGACCTGCAGGTATGTCGTGCCAATCCTTGCATGCAACTGCACAAGCTGAGCAACCTATACAACGGGTTTGATCAAAATAAAAGCCAACTTGCAATTTAGGCACCTCCATCAAATAATTTCATTTCTACTAAACACGATTTCAAAGCGGAAGCTCCACCAGGGCTATATGCGTCTTTTGTAAGAGTGTTTACACATCCTCCTCTATCAATTCCATTCTCATCTGGTTCATACCACGCTCCTTCAAAAATGCTTATTGCCCCTGGGATAATTCTTTCAGTAAGCCATGCTTTTATTGTTAGTTTTCCTCTATCATTAAATACTAAAATTTCATCACCATCTTTAATACCCCTGGATTCAGCATCAATGGGATTTATCCATGCAATATGTGGATCGACCTCGCGAAGCCATTCTACCAAAAACATTTCTGAATGAATCCTACTCTTTGGATGTGGAGACATCAATTGAAGAGGATATTTCTTGGAAAGAGGGTCATATCTTCCTTCCCATCGTTCCATGTATTTTGGGATTGCAGGATTTTCTGGATTATTGAGATCAGCAATTCTTTGAGAGAAGATTTCAATCTTTCCAGATGGAGTTCCAATTGGATTATTTTCAGGATCTTCGATTTGTTTTTTGAAAGCAACGTAAGGCTCGTCAAACTTAATCCTATGAATTCCGTCATCTTTAAACTTTCGGAAGTTTTTAACTTCTTTCCTAGTGTCCTCCGTCATTTTTAGCATGAATTTTAAGGCTTTATCCTCATCGGGGTACTTTTCAAAATCATCAATTCCTAATTTATCTGCTAATTCTTCGGCAATTCTTATATCTGATTTACATTCTCCAAGAGGTTCTATAGCTTTATTAGCGATTGTAAAATAGGGACCAGAAGGCCAAGGTCTTGTAAGATCACTTTTTTCTGCAATACTCGCAACGGGTAGAATTATATCCGCATATCTTGCTGTAGGCGTAAGCCATAAATCCGCAATAACCATATAATCAAGCTTTTTCAACGCCTCTGCAGATTTATTAGCGTTTCCTAATTGGTTTAAAAAATTATTATTTACAAAATATGCAAACTTTACGTCAAACGGATATCCACCATCCTTACCTTTCAATATAGCATCAAACATCTTATTTATATGACATCTTGCTTGCAACCTCAATCTTAGATCTAATGAACCTCGAACTGATTTTAGACCCTCTTCAACAGGGTTTCTTTTTGGTGGTGGAATTCCGGCTCTGAAAAACATGTGACCGTACGGAATGCCCATCAATCCCCCGGCTGCACTCCCACCATGAACTCCAATATTTCCGGTCATTGCTGTTAATGTAATAGCTGCTCGATTATATAACTCACCTACAGCCGACCTTGCTGGACCTTGACAATCCATAAGAGCTGCAGGTTTTGTCTTTCCGTATTCTAAAGCAAGATCCGTAATTATTTTAGCTGGTACCGAAGTTATACTTTCGGCCCATTCGGGTGTTTTTGGGGAGTCGTCTTCATCTCCCATCACATAAGATTTGAATTTATCAAACCCTACGGTGTATTTATCCAAGAACTCTTGATCATGTAAATTTTCTTTGATAATTACATATGCCATAGCGGCCATCATGGCTACGTCAGTTCCAGGGATAATTGGTATCCATTGATGAGCTAAAACTGCAGCTGAATCAGTATATCTTGGATCGATGCATACAATTTTGATTCCTTTTTCTTTCGCTTTGATAAGATTGAATATAGTATCTGTACCAGAAATCATCCTTGCTGGATCCCAGCCCCACATTATGATGAGTTTTGAATTTAATAAATCTTCACGACTATTGCCTACAAATGGAGATTTATACATCGTTTGGGTAGCATACACCGCACCTTCAGAGGATACATTTCCATAATGTGTTGAATAACCACCAAACTGAGTAAATAACCTCATCATTGCTAGCATTCCATCATGAAAAGCTGCTTGATATCCCCCTCCTGTTGCTAAAAATATGCTTGAATTACCATGTTTTTCTTTAACTTCCTTGAGTTTCTCAGCAACTTCAGATAAAGCTTCATCCCAAGATATTCTTTTAAATTTTCCAGAACCTTTTGGTCCATCTCGTTTTAAGGGATATTTCAATCTTTTAGGATGGTATACATATTGCCTCAAAGCTCGACATCTCAGACATGCTCTAAGCTGTTCTTCTTTAACCTCATAATCATCTGTTTCAATTCTTGTTATTTTACCATCTTCTACATGAACTCTAAGTGGACACCGCCCACCGCAATCAAAAGCAGAAGTTGTTCGAACAATTTTAATCGGTACTTCTTCTTGTGTTTCTTCTTGATTTTCCATAATATTTTCTCCACATAGTTATATCAACATTTTTTTTATGAAATTTTTATACTTAAATTTTGAGATTTCCTATTTTAATATATCATTTATCTTTATCATTCAAATTTACAAAAATCGGGTTTTCTTCTTTCAAAAAATGCTTTAAAAGCTTCTTGTGCTTCTGGTGACACTTGTCTTCTCACAAATTCTGAACCTTCCTCGGGTATTAATTTTTCTAAAATGCTCTTGTGATATTTCTTCATTAATTTCTTCGTAGATCTCAGAGCTGTTGGTGGTCTTTCAGCAAGTCGTTCTGCTATCATCGTGACTTTTTCAATCAATTCTTCTTTATCAAACAATTTATTTACCATTCCAAAAAAATGTGCGTCTTCCCCTGTAAAGAAATCTCCGAAAAATAATAGTTCTGCAGCTCGGAATTTACCAACCAACTCTGGAAGATTAAACGTTGAACCAAACTCGGGGACTAATCCTAATTTGGTGAAAGGAAATTGAAATTTTGCATCTGGTG
>JAGXNQ010000147.1 GCA_019894955.1 Promethearchaeota archaeon
TATTAATCTAGCTAAAGCAACTTTATCCTTGTTTTTAAATCTCTCGATTAAAGTATTCAAATCATATTTCGTCATAAAATTATTGCATCTACGGCTTTAATTTAGCATGTTTATAATTATTAGATGAAAAAATATTACATCTGTTTTTTATTTTTTGAACTTACATTGAATTCTATCTAAATAATTCAAATTATAAGTTTTTATCCTCTTTTTACATCTTTTAGAAAGAAGGAGAGGATAAATGTAACTAATGAAAGAACAGATAATATGATCAAAGTAGGAAGATAATCTCCGGAAGGAGTAGTGATTCCTTCAAAGCCCACGATAAAAATTATGCCACCAACTGCACCCACCATCATTAAAATTCCGTTTGATGTTGTTTCCGGAACGGGTATTGTGATTTCAACAGCATATTCTAATAGTACAGGTCCAACAGATAATAAACCAAATCCTAATGCAAATCCGAAAATATATAACAATATTGCTGTATCCGCATATGAGATTGCAAAAAAGGCAATTACAGTAGCTACAAGCGAGATTTTTATCAATAACGATCTTTTATGTAATTTATCTGATAATATAGACATTATGATAGCACCTACTATACCACCTAGAAGCATGATCCCCCCGAGATTTCCCGCTTCGATAGGTGTTAAGCCTCTAGGAGCAACTATAAGCTCAATATAGGTCGATACCATATTAAATGCTCCAAGACCCGCAAAAAAGATAATAATCACGATCCAAAACAATCTATTAAAAAGAAGTGGTTTTAGACCCCCTTTTAATATAACATCTTTATTAGTTACCTTGATTGAAGATTTTGTAGAAGGTTTATCTTTAGCAAGAATTACAAAAAGTATTCCAACAATTAAGGAAAATAATCCATATATCATTATCATTACTTCAAAGTTAAAAACTATTACCAGTATCGGTGTTAATACCATACCAAGTGCAATACCTAAAAGCTGAGAGATTACTGAAAGTCCAGAAGCAGTAGTACGCTCCGATTCTGGAAACCAATTTGCGGATAATAATGTAACACTATTCAGAAAAAAAGGTTGAGCTATCGAAATCATGATGTGGAAAAACAAAATTAAAAAATAATTCGGGCCAGCGAAAAATCTTAGAAAACCAAAAACTCCATTAATAATAGCTCCAAACCCTACTCCTATCTTAAAACCATACCTATTAGTGAACCAAGAAGTTATAAAGGTGGCCGGTATATATACGATCATGAAAATAGTTGACAAAAAAAGAATTTCAGATTCACTTACACTATAATATGCTACTGCTGTTGAAGTAACTGGTCCATAAGAAATCCATAAAATCTGTGAAGATATATTCACTAGCATGAAGAGAATTAATATTATCCAACGATATAAAGAATTCTGTGAGTTTTCTCCAGTCATCATATAATCCCTAATGAGAGTAATTAATTCTAATTAAAATTTATTTTATAAATTTATTTTAAATAAGACATTTTAAGAGATATAGAATTCTACAATAAATATGCCAATGTGAGGATAAAAAAATGGATAATAGTAGCTCGTATATCGAAAATTTAATTTGCACCAATTGTGGAAAAGAATTTGACGCTAATGAAAGAAATGGGTTATGTACATCATGTGGAAAAGTTTTGTACCCAAAATATAATTTAGAGAAAACTAAAGAAACTCTTTCAAAGCAAAATATCCAAAACAGGAAAGTATACAATATTTGGCGTCTACATGAGATAATGCCTGTTAAAGAACAAAAATTTCGGATAACGCTTGGAGAAGGATGGACTCCAATTGTCAAACTGAATAACTTTGGTAAAGATTTTAAATTAAATCAAGTATATCTTAAAGACGAAGGTCAAAATCCTACCGGCACTTTTAAGAGTCGTGGTTTGTGTGCAGCAGTTTCTAAAGGATTGGAATTAGGGGTCGAGGATTTTGTAATACCAAGTGCAGGAAATGCAGGAGCAGCCCTGTCAGCATATACTGCACATGCCGGAGTTAAGGCTCATGTTTATGTCCCTAAAGATACACCCGAGTTAATTCAAAAAGAAATAAAGCATATGGGTGCGGAACTGACATTAATTGAAGGATTGATTAGTGATGCGGGTCGAGTTGCAAAAGAAGAAGGTATAAAAAATAATTGGTTTTCAGTTTCTACGTTAAAAGAACCTTATCGAGTAGAAGGAAAAAAGACAATGGGACTGGAATTGGCGGAACAATTTAACTGGATTCTACCTGATATTATCATATATCCTACTGGAGGAGGTACAGGAATTGTGGGCATGTGGAAGGCATTTGAAGAAATGGAAACCCTAGGATTAATAGGAAGTGAGCGTCCAAAAATGGTATCAGTTCAACCCTCAGGATGTCAACCAATTGTGAGAGCTTTTAAAAACGGCGAAAAATATGCAACCCCTTGGGATAATGCCCACTCATTTGCTTCTGGAATCCGAGTTCCGGGTGCAATTGGTGATTATTTAATATTAAATGCTATAAGAGAATCCAGTGGAACCGCAGTTGCAGTAGATGATTCAGAGATAAAAGAATCAATGTACTCATTTGCAAAAACTGAAGGAATTATGGTCTGCCCAGAAGCAGCTGCAACCGTCGCAGCAACGGTAAAATTAACAAATGAAGGATTTATTGATTCGAATGATAGCGTGGTGCTATTTATTACAGGTTCAGGTTTAACAACTCCAAATGATTGGTAAAATTAAGATTCGATTATATTTAAGGTGTCAAAATAATGAGTAAAAGAGAAAATAAGGAAAAAAATTCTGAAAGCTTTCATTCCAAAGAAATGAATTATCTTGAAAAAAGTCTATTTGGAGTTCCAATTTCAAGGATTCATACGATTTTACCTGGTTTAGTTATTGTCATATTATTAGCTGTAGTTAGCATATGGTTAAGTGATCTCATTGGTGTAACTTTGATGGGTTTTGAAAAATCTCCTATTTCAGCAGTAATGATTTGTTTAATCCTTGGATTAGCTATAAGGAATGCATTCAAAATTCCCGCTCTTTTAAATACAGGATTTAAATTTTCTGTTAAAAAATTATTGAGACTTGGAATTATTTTATTAGGCATTCGATTAAGCATATTTAGCGTATTCGAACTGGGATTAATAGGAATACCTATAGTTCTAATATGCATTTCTAGCGCTTTACTTATTACTACCTTTCTGAATAAAAAATTAAACCAACCAAAACGCCTTGGAACGCTTATTGCAGTAGGGACTTCCATATGTGGAGTTTCTGCGATAGTTGCAACGAGCCCTATTATTAATGCAAAAGAAGAAGAGACTGCTTACGCTGTTGCTGTAATAACCGTATTTGGCTTGATTGCCACGATTGGTTATCCTATTATAGCTTATTTTATATTTGGCGGAGACCCTATAAAAGCAGGTCTCTGGTTGGGCACTTCAATACACGACACTTCACAAGTTACTGGAGCAGCACTGGTATTTGCTGATTTGTGGAATTTACCCTTAGGACTTGATGTTGCTACTATTACAAAATTAGTTAGGAACGTATTCATGATATTAGTTATCCCATTAATGGCGTTTCTACACGCTAAAAGTGAGATGAAAGAAACAACAGAATCAGACTTGAATAAAACTGAAGTCAAGACGAAAGTAAGCATTAAGAAACTAATTCCCGTATTTGTTATTGGATTTTTACTAATATCCATTCTTAGATCTATAGGCGATGCTGGTATCAATACGAACAATGTAGCGTTTGGCTTATTAGGAGCTGATTTATGGGGAGATATAATAAAAATGATAAAAGATTTTGCCAATATCTTATTTGTCGTGTCCTTAGGTGGAGTGGGTTTATCTACCAATTTTGCAAATTTTAAAGGACTTGGTATCAAGCCCTTCTTAGTAGGATTATTTGCCGCTCTAACAATAGGAATTGTGAGTTTTCTATCAGTTTCATTATTAGGTGGACTAATAATCTTTTAATTCTTCTTACTTATTAAATGAGTGTAGAAAAATTTAAAGAGGAATATGATTTCTTTTTTTTCACTTTCCTAAAAACATGATAAACTTTAGGTTATCCAGCTGTAAAATACCGTAGGACAGTCCCTCGACCACCTTTAAATATAAAGGGATTATAATAACAAAAAGATTTTTTGGTTATCAGCAACTTTTAAATTTTACATTTTGTTCATTGCTTGAACATTTCTGCCCGATAATTCCCTTCAGCTTTCTTATGTTCCTCATCACTCCTCTTTTTCTTTGGAGTTATTCCCCCCGAATTATCCCGTGTTTTACGACGTCCCACGTATTTTGGTAGATCCACAACAACGCGATGAATTATACCAGAGAATTCAAAAGGTCCTTCGTAGTCATCAGTAACAGGAGAAAGGCTATCCTTACCTATATCCATTCCCGTGGAAGATAATATATTAAGGAGGTATGGAATTGGGATTGACCCGCACTCTTTTCTATTTATTGAGAGAGTAATCGTTCCTTTTTTTCTTTCTCTCACGAAGTAAACGCGGACCGTGGATTCTCCGGTAGGTACCGTGATATTAGAACGTACCACATGATGATCCATGAACATGTTAAAATCAAAAACTAAGTAAGAATCCTTGATATAAAAGGTCAATCCTCCATTCATCGTTCCTAATGCGAGAAGAACACCATTGTCGGTATCTTTATCTCGTTGGATTTCTGCATCTATTATCCATGTACGATTTCCAAATCCTGGCGATGCATCAATTGGAATGTGGCTAATGGGTGGATAATAAACGTAATGACGATTTGCATGTATTGATCCGGGGTTAAGTCGAGAACTACCAAATAATTCCACGTTCCTATCATCGAGCGGTAGCACGTCATAACGACCGGCCTCAACCCACCATAGATCAACCAATTCTCTCAATTTCTCAGGTTTTTCTAAGGCGAGATCGTGGCATTCAGAAAAATCCTCGTCTAAATGGTATAATTCCCATTCTTTCATATCAAATGGTTTCCCCTTGATGTGATGGGTAACGGCTTTCCAACCCTCGTGAACAATTCCTCTATGACCAAACATTTCGAAATACTGAACATGCTTACGAGTCTTCTCTTCAGATCCATCAATCGTATACACCATTGATGTTCCCGAAATAGGGATCTGGTCATATCCTTTATATGATGGAGCGGGTTCTATTTCAAGAAATTCTAAGATAGTAGGTACGATATCGGTGACATGATGAAATTGGTTACGAATTCCACCTTTATCTTTAATTTTTTTTGGCCAATGCATGATTAAAGGATCGCGAATCCCCCCGCCGTGCGTGTTTTGCTTGTACCATTTGAGCGGTGTATTTCCCACTTGAGCCCATCCCCAAGGAATATTTGAATGGCTATTTGGTCCACCAATATCATCTAAACGATCTTGAATGGTATCAATATCCTCAGACCTCGCATTGAAATATTTAAGTTCTTCCATTATCCCTGCATGACCACCCTCTTGGCTGGCACCGTTGTCAGATAACAATACGATTAATGTATTCTCTTTTTCATCGATTTCTTCAAGGAACGAGATTAATCGGCCAATTTGATGATCTGTATGATCAAGAAATGCTGCAAATGCCTCTTGCAATCGACATGCAAATCTTTTTCTGTTCTCTGATAAATCATCCCACGCTTTCACGCCATTGTTGCGAGGTGCCAAATCCGTTCCTGGCGGAATGATGCCCATTTCGAGTTGTTTTTTATACCACTCATCTCGAGTAACATCCCATCCAGCATCGAATTTACCTCGATATTTTTGCAAATATTCTGGTGGAGCTTGATGCGGGGCGTGAGTTGCGCCAAAGGACAAGTATAAAAAGAAAGGGTTTTTAGGTCGAATGGATTTTAGATCGCGAATGAATCCAATGGAACGATCAACAAGATCCTCAGAAACATGATATCCATCTTCAGGTCCATATGGTGGATCAATGGGGTGATTATCGTAGGTTAATTCAGGATAAAACTGATCGGTTTCACCCTGCATAAAACCATAAAACCGATCAAATCCTCTCCTCAGAGGCCAATTATCAAACGGTCCTCCCATCGATGCTTCTTCCATTGGAGTAAGATGCCACTTACCTGTCATGAATGTCATATAGCCTTCTTCCTGCAGAATTTCTCCAAGAGTCGCTGTGTGTTTTGAGATAGAACCGCGCAGGTTCGGAAATCCAGAATTCATGTTTGAAACTGCCCGCATTCCTACAGTATGATGATTACGACCGGTTAGCAAGCAAGCTCTTGTAGGGGAGCATAAAGCCGTGGTGTGGAAGTTAGTATATCGCAAACCACCTTTGGCGAGCTTGTCAATATTCGGTGTATCAATGGACGAGCCGTAACAACCAAAATGTGAGAAACCAGTATCATCAAATAGGATCACGACAACATTTGGACTTCCATCGTCAAGTCGCTTCGGTGTGGGCCACCAAGGTTCTGATTCATCAACTGTACGACCGATCTTTCCTTTAAAAATTTCTTTCTTAGTCATATTAGTCAATTTCTTTAAATTAAAAATAGTAAAATCCTAATTCTATAATAATAGGTTAAACATTTACTTTTATTAAATTATATATCCTAATTCTTAAAAAAGAATTAAAAATAAGATTATTTATTGATTTGAGATTTAATATAGGAGACTATATCTGAAGTCATTGATCCTGGACCAAAAACGTTACCTACACCCATCTCTTTTTATCTAGCAAAATCTTGAGCGGGAATTACTCCA
>JAGXNQ010000148.1 GCA_019894955.1 Promethearchaeota archaeon
ACTTATGGTGGAGCAATTTGGAAATTAGATTTCAATGATATTTCAAAAACTTGTTCAAAAATAAATGCATGGGTGGCAGAACATACTCAAGGAAAAATTAAAGATGTTATTCACTCACTTAAAGAGGACATTGGTCTTGTATTAGTGAACGCTATATATTTTAAGGGTACGTGGGAAAATTTATTTAAAGAAAAGGATACTAAGGATGAAAACTTCACACTACTTTCGGGTGAAAAAATTCTCGTTCCAATGATGCACCAAAAAAAGAAATTTCGGTATTTAGAGGAAGATGGATGTCAAATCCTTGAAATGCCATATAAAGGGATAAGAGTATTTGGCTCACTAGAACACATTTCAATGATTATCATCCTCCCTGAAAAGAAGGGCGGAATTGAAGACATTGAGAAAAGTTTAACAAATGAAAAAATAGAAAATTATTTAGAAAAACTTAACCACATTGGGGAAAGAGAAATAAATGTATTCTTCCCTAAATTTAAAATTGAAACATATTATGAGCTAAAAAAAATATTATACAACTTAGGGATGACATCCGCTTTTTCTGATGGAGCAAATTTCTCAGGGATTGCTGTAGACTCCCCTAGATATATTTCTCAAATTATTCATAAAGCATTTGTTGAAGTTAATGAGAGAGGAACTGAAGCTGCAGCTGTTACAGCACTTAGGTTGTTAGGTTGTGGAATGGTTCCAACTGTAAAACCAACAGAATTTCGTGCAGATCATCCATTCATTTTTCTACTAATAGACTCTAATACAAGAACTATATTATTTATTGGGAGAATATTGAATCCCAAACTATAATTTAGTCGAAACACTATTAATGACAGAAAAAATTTGGAGAAATTATTTCCAATTAATATTAATCCTCATTTGTGTGTTCGATGTCAAAAATGTTCCTATTCTTGTCATCCGAAAGCTATCTTTTTTAGAGATTCTTTAAGATTTGTTGATTATAATAAATGCAAAGGATGCCTTAAATGCGTCGACGTTTGTGAACATAATGCTATCGAAGTAATCTCAATTGAAGAAGGGAATCTTACTGAATTTAAGATAGATAATGATAAATGTTCTGTATGTAAAAAATGTCTTGAACCAGGGTTCTGTTTTCAAAATTTATTTGAGTCTCGAATTGACCCAAAAACAGAGAAAGAATTAATTAATTTTAATAAAGAAAGAATGGATTTATGTGAAAGTTGTTTAAAATGCTTCTCTAATTGTCCCAATAATGCTATAATTCCCGTTATTTCACACTAATTTTCCAGTAGTAGATAGTTAGAAAAAAACTATAATTTTATACCCTTTTCGGGATAAATTGCTGAGTCTGGAGTAACTATCTGTTGTAGTAATTCTAACGCATTCTGAGATGTTGAAAATGTTTTAGCTTTATACCTTTCTACTAAATCTATTAATTCTTCATCGGCAATTCTGATATATATTTCAATCTGGGGGTATCTTAAACTAAACTTAGATGCAAGGTAAAGTGCTTCATCAAATTCAGACTCTAATTTCCAGCATATAAAAACTTGAGTGACTTCATCCAAATTCACATGAGGTCGTATATCACTCAGATAGCGAGTAAGCTCATTAATCATGTGTAGTTTATCTGATTGAACAAATTCTATTCCATCATGTTCATCATCAAAGAGGTAAGTCTCACGGTTATGATCATGTGATATATGATGTGCAATACGATGAGTCAGTCTATCTCTTCCAATAACGATTGCTTTTCCTTCCTTATCTTCGCACCACTTGTGAATTAATTCCATTGCCCATTTTGAAGTAGAAAAGGGATAAGCATCGAGTTCTTCTTGCTTGAGATATTCTTGAACATGATCCTCAAAGACTCGTACGTATATGGAGCATTCTTTGTTAATTTTCCGAATTTTTTCAGTACAGATTAGCGAGATGCGAACATCATTTACACAGATAAATACTTCTTTAGCATCAGCTAGATTAGCAGTTTCAATATTGGAATCATCAGTTGGATCTCCAATTACAACTGGATATCCATTATTTATTAAGTCTTCAACTAATTCTTCATTATCTTCCATAGCAGAGAAATTTTTTTTATTCTCAATACAAAATTCAATAATTCTTTTTGCTAGATGGTCATAACCAATTATGACAGTGTGATAATGTTTATGTTTAGCGAGAATTCTACTGGTAACGACAGGATTATATTTTTCTAATAATTCTCCCACAAAAAATCCAAATACTATTACTTCTAAAAAAATTGGCCATACTAATCCAAAAAAATTAGCAAAATCTCCCCCGTTTTGGGGATTCCGTACCGTTAGTGAGATTAAAAATAAATCCCATATGTCTTGAAACGGTGTAGTAAAAGCAAAGACGGTGAAGCCCATCAACCAAAATAGGAATAATAATAAGAATTGAATTTTATACTGTTTAATCTTCAGTTGGATTGATATTAGGGAATTTAACACACTCATATTATAATATTAGAAAACAGATAATTAAAAGCTAGCTATATAGTTTTATATATTTATGATTTTACTTATTTCTCTCCTCAATTTTGTATGAATCATAATGTTGATAAGTAAACTTAATTTTATTTCTTCTAATAGAAAACCACGAAAAGAAGTCAAACTCAAATTAAATATCGATAAAATTGAATGCCCAACTAAAAACTCTTGTAGTAATGAAATTTGGAGGTTCTTGTCTGAAAGACGAAGAATCATTCAAAAATACCGTCTCAATAATCAAGAAATATTTGAAAAAATCAAAACTAATTATTGTCACTTCTGCAATAAATGGTATTACTGACCAACTCATGGAATTTTATGAGAAGTCAAATGATCTTGATAAAAAAGGTGATTTGATTTTAGATCAAATTTATGAAAGGCATTCAAAAATAATTTATGAATTACTACCTGAAAACTCAGAATACTGTGAGAATAGTATAGAATTTCTGAAGCAAAATGTAAGAGATCTAAATAATATAGGTCGTGTTATTAACCTGCTTCGCCCAAGTAAAAATTTGCAAGATCTTATCGTTTCTTATGGTGAAAAATTGAGCACGTTCCTTTTGTGTACATATCTTACTAGTATCGGTTTTAAATCAGAATTCATACCTTCAGATGAAATTATTAAGACTGATGATAATTTTGGAAATGCTTTCCCTCTTTTAGATGATACAGAAGAATTGGTGAATGAACGCATCACACCTCTTTTAAATTCAAGTTCCTATGAAATTGCGTGTATTACAGGATACTACGGTTCTACAAGAGATAATAGGATAACAACATTAGGAAGAGGTGGAACTGATTTAACAGCAGCAATACTTGCTTATTCTTTAAGAACATTTTTTCGTTGTAAAGTGATTTATTGGAAAGATGTGAGAGGTTTCTTAAATGTTGATCCTAGGATGTGTGATAAAGCTATATTATTAAGAAAAATTTCATATATCGAGGCAAAGGAACTAGCATTTTTTGGTACAAAAGTGTTACACCCTCTTTGTTTAGACGTAAGTGAAAAAGGTAAATTCCCTTCAGAAATCAGAAGTTTTCATGATCCTTATACAGATGAATTCACTATGATAAATCTAGAATATGCAAAAGATGTGCCAGGAATAAAAGCAATCACCTATATTTATCGATTATCCATGGTCACGATTAAAAGTGGAACAATGATTTCATTGCCTAAAACGGCATCAAAATTATTTTCTTTACTAGATGAAAATAATATCACCATTAAATTCATTTCACAAAGTTCTTCTGAAAATAACATTACTTTTGTAATACCTATGGATGATTCAATGAAAGTTAGTTCTCTACTTCGAAACTCTGAATATTTTGGGAAACAATGGTTTAGCATAAAAATAGATAATAATATCTCTCTAATTGCTATAATTGGAGCGGGTATGATGTATACTCCCGGAATTGCAGGTAAGATCTTCACTACATTGGGTAATAACGATATTAACGTGAGTGCTATTGCTCAAGGATCTTCTGAATTAAATTTCACAGCTATAGTTGAAAGAGAAAATTGTAAAAAGGCTATAAACGTTTTATATGATGCTTTTATTGACTATAATAGCCCGTGAAACGATTTCTTGCAATCTTTTCCCTTTCACTTTGCAGATCATCAAACTGTTTCTGATTCAAGAGAGCTTCATTACAAATTTTCTTACCAATAACTACTTTAGGGTTATCGGACCAATTTACATTTAACAAAAGACATAAATGGTATACCGTGGCTTGAATGAATGCAATTAAATTCCCAAGATTTAACTCATCATCTTCTTTTAATGAAATCATTGCTGATGGAAGCCCTTGTTCAATTAAAGCTTGAAAAGTCGCAACAGCCTGATAATTTATAATAGTATGAGCAGATTTACCGTTAATATAATCTATATTAGAATCTAAAATAATATCAGACTTCACTTTCTCCATTATCCATAATATTGGTGTAACTTTATTGCTTTTTCCACCTAGTAAGAATTCCAATACGGAATGTTGGCATAGAGGTGCACTTTGATACGTACCCATTAAACCTTTATTATTTTTTCCCGTACTTTCAGAAATTTCTTGAACAAATAGACCTACTGCCCCCTCAATACTTTTTGTATATGGCATCGAAAATAAATTAGAAATACCTTTTTCATATAAACTATAAAGAAATGCTGCAAATTCTATAGCAGGATTAATAGATTCCGTCATGAACAATGAATATCCTTGATCTAAACCCTTTATAACCATATCTACATTTATGCCTGAAATTAGTGCAGGTACAATTCCAACATTACTAATTGATGCTGCGAATCTGCCTGAGAGATCTGGAACATCAAGGATCGGAGCTTTCATATCCTCTAAAATTGAAAGCATTGTACCTTTGGACGACAACCCAATAAATGGATATCCTTTTTTAGCAAAAATTTCAATTGTAGAATTTACATCTAATGTTTCTCCTCCTCGAGAAATTGGGATTACAATAGAATCTGATGGTTTTGTTAGTTCTAAGCAATTAATTAACTCAAAAGAACGTGAACTAGTGATTGGATAAATTTTTTTATGTGAAAGATGAGATAACGCCAGAAATGTTTGAATTGAACCTCCAGTTCCTAAAATTATTACATTTTTAATTTGGTTTAAATCGATCGAGGAGAGTTTTTCATTTATTAAATCAAAATCGATATGGGATTTTGTATTACTAAAGAAAGGATCATCCCAGTTTTTTTTATTAGATTTAATTATGGAGAGATAGTTTGAAAGAAGACTATCAGGAAGTTTTGGATAGTATTCAATTTTGAGATTCATAATATTTTCATTACTAGATAATTAATAATTTTAGATTATATTATTCTAATTTTTAATTTGACTTATAATTCTTTCCTCCTCCAATATTTATATAATTTATAAAAAAAAAAATTAATATGATCTTAAATTACTTAGATCATCATAGTAAAATTTACGAAATGCTTGGACTTGTTATAAATGTCAGATGAACAATTATTGCTCCTTCTTAATAACTTATTTGATAATGTTGATGGAGTGAGATCCGCAGCAATTGTATCTAAAGAAGGATTAATTGTTCATTCCATATTAGAAGAAGGAATCATTGATTTGAATTTGGCTGCAATGACAGCTACAATTTTATCTGTATCTGAGCGGGTTTTGATGGAATTAAAATCAGGATTGCTCGATGTTTGCATATTACAAGGTGAAGATGGGAATTTTGCAGTGATGGAAGCTGGAAATGAATTAATATTAGCGTTATGTTTGGATTTGGATTCAAGAATGGATACTTGTTTCATAGAGATGCGTAAAACTTCAGACGCTATTAAAAACATGTTCTAAATTATTTATAATTCTTATTACGTAGTTAATAACTTCTGAAAATTGAAAAATTAGAAGTCTATTTCATTTAAAATAGCGGGACTTCTATTTTTTCTTTATTATATTAGTGTATATAAAATACACTAAAATTTAATCAATTGTGATTAATTATGGCTAAAGCAAGTGAAATAGAAGAAGTAACTAATATTGAAATGGGGAAACCATATTATTGTACCGAATGCAAGCGAAATCATACAAAAGGTAAAATATATAAGGAACACGCTGAGTTCGCTCGATTTGAAGACGAGGAAGAAGAAAAGAAAAAAGTTCCAAAAATAGATGATGAAGACGATGAAGAAGATGAAGAAGATGAAGAAGATGATAAAGATTATGATGACGAAATGGAACTAGAAGAAGCTTTTCAAGAATTAGAAGAAATGGACGAAGAAGTTGAGTATGATGACGAAGTAGAACTAAATATTGCTGATGGAGAGGAACTAGAAGGTGTTGATGCTGTTAAGGGATTACCTGGTGTTGGAGAAGCTACACTTAAAAAACTTATTAAAGCTGGATTTGCTAGCCTTGAATCCATAGCATATACACCTCCTTCCATAATTCGGGAAGCTTCAGGTTTAGGAGACAAAACCACAGCAAAATTAATTAAATCTAGCATGCAAAAGCTTAATATCGGATTTAAATCAGCTGAGGTAGTTTGGGAACATAGAAAAAATATTGCTCGCATTACAACAGGAAGCCAAGAGTTAGATGATCTCCTTGGAGGGGGTCTTGAAACGGGATGTGTGACCGAGTTTTTTGGAGAAGTCAGAACTGGAAAAACTCAAATTGCTCACCAGTTATGCGTGAATGTTCAATTAAAAAGAGAACAAGGTGGTTTAGAAGGAAAAGCAATGTA
>JAGXNQ010000149.1 GCA_019894955.1 Promethearchaeota archaeon
CATTCATTCTCTAATAAAATTGAACCTCTAACATTAGAAGCTAAAATCTTGTCAGATATGGATAAATTAGACGCTTTAGGTGCTGTTGGTTTATACAGGACAATAGGATTTACCATTAGAAATAAGGGCGGAATAAAACAAGTAATCAATCACCTAGAAACCAAAATTCTAAACTTAAAGAATCATATGTACCTTGAAATTACAAGGGAAATAGCAGAAGAACGAATTGAAATAATACAAGGATTTTATAATAAAATTAAAAACCAAAATATATGCTGAAAGTTGACACGATCATAAAACATAATTGAAAAAATGCAATTTAAGGGTCCCCCACCAAAACTATTCTGGATGTAGCAAAAAAGTAAAAATAAAGGTAGATAACCTCTTTTTATATTTTAATCTATATATTAATATTATTAAAAGAATAATGGGCTTTACGCATGAATTTTTGTATAAATTGTGGAGAAAAACTTGCAGACGAGATGGACTTCTGTTCAAAATGCGGTCATAAACAACCTGATTTAGAAGAAATTAGACCTCAAATTTCACTTTTACAAACACCTAAGCAAGTGGAAGCGACTATGAAAAAAACCAATTATTCCAAGGATAATATAACGGATGCAATTGGTTGTTTTATCATAATTACCGGTTTCATTGTTTTAATTATTCTATTTGTTTTTTTTAAGGAGTGGCTTGCCATTCTATGGCCTTATATTATAGGTATTATTTTAATTAGCTGGATAATTAGACTACTATGGGCTGGAATTGTTGAATTATTCCAAAGAAGAAAAAAAAAATAATTATAAAGTGAAGTACCTGAACAATTTAAACCGTTCTGGTTGTTTATGGAAAAGAAGTTTTAATTCTCGGATTCCTTTTTAGGTTTAATTAGAATGACGTGGATTGAAACAGCAAGAGCGATTACAACTAAAACAAACTGAATCCATAGAATTTGAACTATAAATAATGCGATTATTATCATTATCCATAGAAAAGATAGGGTGAAGATCTTAACTTTAATTGGCATTCCTAATCCTTCTTTATAATTTCTTATGTATGAACCCAATATTTTGTTATGTAGAAGCCAATGGTAAAATTTACTAGAAGATCTAGCATATGCCGCTGCTGATATCAACAAGAAGGGAGTGGTTGGAAGGATGGGTAGGAAAATTCCGATTATACCTAATATGAGTGTTATAGTCCCACCTATAAAAATAAGCTTATTTAGAAGTGTTTTCTTCTTAATGTCTTGAGATTTGTCTTGTTTTGTATCAGTTTCGGTTGCCATAATTAGACTTCATTAATGATTGAACTAAAATTATTAACACTACTACATTTTTAATATTTCTGAATATAAATTATAGATTAGAGAGGTTCGTTAGTTCTAATTGTTCTTTTAACAATTTTGCCATATTATTAATCTGCATATTAAGTATATTTCTCCCTGTTTCAGAACTAGCATGCTTGCGAGGATCTCTACCTAATAAACCAAGCGGCTTATCACTCAAAATTTTTGGAAGATTTTCTAAATTAACAAGCTCAGGTCTTAGTGCCATCATGAGAGAGGTCTCATTAGCAGCAGCATGATCTGTCTGTAGTCCGATTCTTGGAGGTTCACCTTGTTTCCAACAAGTAAAGAGTTCTAGTTTAAATTCTTCTTTCCAGTTTACTATATGTTTCTTGAATAACATTGTAGAAGGTCCATGACCGTGAGCAACAACTATTTTAAATCCTGCCCTTTTTAGTTGTACTAAAGTCCCTTTTAAAATCTGTCTAAAAAATTCCTCAGACACCCAATATGCGCTGCCATCTAATTGTTGTGGAATATTTTTTGGATAACTTAGAATATCCATGCCGTAATATGGTCTTCCCTCATGTTGTTCAATATCATCTGGTCCAAGAAAGAACATTGGAAGTACTATTCCTCCAACTTTATGTGCTAACTGAATAAAAAATCCTTGAGAAATTAGCCCGTCTGCTCCTAAAGGCATGTGTCTACCATGCCATTCAAGAGTTCCTAACGGGAGATAAGCGATTGGTGCTTTCGATAATCTTTCCCGAAATTCTTGAGGATTTAATTCTGCATATAATACTTTTTCATTCATGGTTTATCATGGAAAATAATAATAAACTTAAGAAGAATCTATAAAATTTAAAATAAAAGGTTTAAATATTCTGTTCAATAATAAGTACGCTATTTCAATCTTGTACTAAAGAATCAATTACACAAATGTATAAAAATTATGTCGTCATTATTTATCTAATTCAAATAGAGGTGATTTGAAAATGAGAATGGAAGAAAAAATTGAAATTAAATCAAGTCCAAAAAGAATTTATGATATTCTTGGCGATGCTAAAATTATTACAAAATGGAACCCTGGTGTTAATGAAATATCTGAAAAAGAGGGTGGCAAAGAATTTCATTTGAAATCTTCGATAGGAGATATTAATATTGTAGATTGGGAAGAGGTTGAAAATGAACGTTTAACTTGGCACATGAAGAATAGCACCATGAATTCTATGGGATATATTTTAGAACCTAAAGGAGATTTAGTTGAAACAACCTTATGGGTAGATTTGGATAACAAAAAATTGGCAAAGGGTTATCGGAAGGTTGGCGAGTTAACTTTAAGAAGTTTAAAGAACTTCATAGAATTCCTAGAAGTAGGTGGGGACCCAGAGGACTTTGATAAGAAGCAACTCATAGTAAGCCCATAATCAACACGTATAAAAAAAGATTTCATTAATAAAAATTAATAAAAAATCATATTTTTATTTTAGATACTTCCCTGTAACAGAATTCATATTCGCAACTATATCTTGAGGAGTACCCTCAGCAATGATCCTTCCTCCTTTTGGGCCACCTTCAGGTCCTAATTCGATGATATAATCACAATAGGCCAATATATCAAGATCATGCTCAATAATAAGCACGCTATTCCCATCCTGTAATAAATGTTCCAGAAGTTCCATAAGTTTCACAGCATCATAAAAAGATAATCCAACTGTGGGTTCATCTAAAATGTACAAAGATCTTGTTTTTCTAGCTCTTCCAAGTTCTTTAGCAAGTTTTACACGTTGAGCTTCTCCACCACTCAGTGTAGGAGCAGGTTGTCCTAATGTTATATATCCCATTCCAATATCTTCAAGAATCTTTAGAATGTTAGATATGCTATTATCAGATTTAAACAGATTTAGCGCTTCTGAAACAGTCATGTTTAATACGTCTGCGATTGATTTATTTTTGTATTTCACTTCCAAGACTTCTGGTTTATATCTGAGACCATGACACTCTTTACATACGATATTAAAGCTACTTAAAAATGATATTTTTAGGTCTTGTTCGCCGGTACCTTTACAGGATGGACATCGACCCTTATCGGAATTGTAGGAAAAATGACCCGCCATATATTTACGTTTTTTAGATTCAGCTAATTTTGAAAAAATATTTCTTATTTTATCCCAGATTCCTATATAAGACGCAGGTGTAGATGTTTTTACTCTTGAAATTGGTTTTTGATTGACAACTATTACCTCATCGAGATGTTCCCATCCACTAACCATACCAGAAAATTCCAGAAGCTCTTTACCATTTTCATCTCCACCATTTTCATTATTTTTATTTTTGACTTTATCTGCTCCTCGTTTGAAAAATGGCTGTAATAGTGGAACTAGTGTATCTAATATTAGAGAACTTTTACCGGATCCAGATACTCCAGCTATTCCTACCATCATATTTAAGGGGATTTTTACTTCAATATTCTTTAAATTATTAGTATTGGCATTCCTAATAGATAGAAAATCTGTTGAATTATCGAAAACTTTTCTTAATTCATTTGGTTTTTGGGGTAATGATAATTTTCCGCTAAGAAATTGCCCGGTATAGGATTTACTAACTTTTTTTAGATCATCTAAGGATCCTTGGAAGACTAATTCGCCCCCATTTGTTCCTGCACCCGGTCCAATATCAATAATCTCATCAGCTATCTCAATGAAATGTTTATCATGTTCAACAATTATAATGGAGTTTCCTAAATCTTTTAATTTCTTCAACAAGATTATTAATGAATCCTTTTCTCGTTCATGTAGACTCATGCTTGGCTCGTCCAGAATATATATAAGGGAATCAATACCAGCATCTAAGTGTGTCATTAATGATAATCTTTGTAATTCTCCACCACTTAATGTGGGTAATGCTCGATTTAAATTAATATATGATAAACCAACATCCCTCATGTTATTTAATCCCTTTATTATTAGCTCGCACATGTTTTTTCCTTGAACAGTTGATACATTTTTTTCATTCAATCCTTCTAGAAAGGAGATTAATTGGGCGATCGACATCAAAGCTAACTCCCCAATATGTTTTTCTCCAATATTAACGCTTCTTGCTTGCTCGTTTATTCTGTAGCCTTCACATTCATCACATTTTTTGTATGACATGAAATTTTGATTAATCTTATTTCTTCGATATAAACTTTTTGAGTCTGCAAGAGCTCGCTTGATATGTGGAATAATTCCCTCAAATTCTCTTTGTAAAGTCCCTGTAAATGTTTTAGAGTCCCAAGTAAAAGGAAGCTTTTTTCCACTCCCATACAAAAATACTTGTCTAACATTATCTGGTAAATCTTTATAGGGCGTTTTAATATCAAAATCATAAAAACTAGGTAATTGTTCTACAAATCGGATTTGATCTGCGAAAACTGCAGAACCTGCTTTAGTAATTTGAATAAGATTTCTACTATAATCTTGCACTATTAATTCTTCAGTCAAGTACATTTGATATCCACGTCCTTTACAAGCTAAGCACATTCCACTAGGTTCATTAAAACTGAAGTGTTTAATCTCTAAACGCTCAACTACCATTCCACAGATATCACATTCAAGATTTTCATTTACATGTTCTTTACAAATAGGGCAGATTAATTTTCCCTCTGTTGCATATAACATTCTCAGAAGATTATATAGTCTTGTTTTTGTGCCAACTGTAGAACGAGGATTAAAGACACGAGTTGTCCTTTGTTCTACTGCAACGGTAGGACTTAATCCCTCAAGTAAATCAAAGGGTTTTTCATCCTCAAATTTAGGGGGAAATCCTATCGATTGTAAGTATCGATTCATTCCTTCATCAAATATAATATCGAAAGCTAAACTTGACTTGCCTGAACCCGATACACCTGTTATTAACACAATCTTTTTTTTAGGGATTTCGATATTTAAATCTTTTAAATTATGAAGTCTTGCTCCTACAATTTTTATCTTATCCGTACTTTTCACCTTTTTTAATCATTATAACCGAGGTTAATCTTTACTAATTTACATCCATGAAGCTATATTTGAAGTAATAGCAAGCATATCAACAAGATTATCATAATCTAAGCATTGAATCCTGCTATCAATTTCCTCTGGGTTTATACCTCTTGCTAATAGATCAGGACTCATCCCATATACTTTAATTGACAAGTTAAGTAATTTTTTCATTACTTCGGGCATAATTCCTTTTTTAGAGAGACCAATTACTCCATCATGAATTAAAATTACCTTAATTTTCGCGTTCAACCTTAATTGTTCCTCTATTATTGAAATGAGATTTTCCATTCGATTTGAATATCTTGGAGAAAATCCATACAAATATACCAATTCATCATTTTCTACCATTTTACACCCCTCAAAACCTATAGGTAGTATCAGCTTTCAAGATGTACCCTGAAATTTCCTTTAATGTAGCTATATGTACATTATCGAAAACTTTTAAATCTTCTTCCTTAAGACCTGCATTCTCGAGGGCAGAATCTAAAACGTAAACTTCGATCTCTGATAATTCTAACATGTGGAATATATTTTCACTATTTTCCATATTTACTGTCTCTGGATTAAATGATTTACTTAACAAGTAGACAGCGTCTCCCATAAAAACTATTTTACATTCATCTAAGTCACCTAAAACCATTATACCTACTCCCATTCTTATAGCTTCAATTGCAGAGTTTTTTCCAATGGGCGAATCTTCACAAATAATTACTACTGATTTTGACATGATATTATCCTCCAGGCCCAAAAACAATTACCCTATCTGATTGAGCCATCCACTCGGATAACCCTCCAAGTCCTACTTGGCATGCTCCAGGTATGAACTTATCACTTTTTAAACCCGTAAAATTAATCCAAGTACTACAAGCGGAAAGACCAATAGTATGATTATTGATAAATTCCGTTAAACGTTTTGGAAGATTTCTCATGGAAGAACCTACATTTACATCTTTATTAACATTATAAACTCCACTACCATAGAAGAATATGCCTAAGATTTGATGACCTTTCTTTATAATAGATTCTCCTAAATTGAGTAGTGTATCAACCGCTTCAAATTTATAAGGCTCAACACATACTACAAAACTGAATACAACCATGATTTTTAATTATTTATTATTTTTAATTTAATTCGTTATATATTTCTATTCTGAACGTATATTAAATTGATATTGTTATATTTTAAAATTTCAATCCTATATTTCCATTTAGTTTACCACGTGCTGTTTAATTTTCTTTCTTCTGTAAAGAAGAAACTTTTAGCTTTACTTTTTCATTTAGCCGATCTAAAAGCACTTGATCAATGTCTATGGCAATGATATCCCCATTTGTTAAATCTGAAAGCTCGATGGTAAGGAGACCAGATCCACATCCAAGATCCAGTAGTCTCGGTTTTTCCATTG
>JAGXNQ010000014.1 GCA_019894955.1 Promethearchaeota archaeon
AGACCAGGAATGTTAATAGTTGGTTCTGACAGCCATACAACAACATATGGTGCTTTCAATTGCTTATCAACAGGTATTGGTGCTACAGATGTTTCTGTTGTATTTGCAACTGGAAAATTATGGTTTAAAGTTCCTGAATCGATTAAAGTTGAATTAACTGGTAAATTGAATAAAGGTGTCATGTCTAAGGATTTGGTACTAACCATGATTGGAGAAATCTCAACCAAAGGTGCAATATATAAAGCATTAGAGTTTCATGGAGTGGGTTCTTCTTGGTTATCAATTGATTCTCGGATGACAATGGCAAATATGGTCGTAGAAGCGGGTGCTAAATTTGGAATTTTCTTACCAGATGAAAAACTAAAGTTATGGCTGAAAAATAGAACTACTCAACCTTATGAATTTGTAGAACCAGATGAAAAGGCGGAATATGAGAAGGAGTTAGACTATGATTTGTCAAATATAACCCCCGTGGTAGCTAAACCATCAAATCCTGGAAACATAGCAACAATAGAAGAAGTTCAAGGTGAAGAAATAGATCAAGCATTCTTAGGAAGTTGCACTAATGGAAGAATGGAAGATTTACGTATTGCTGCTAGAATATTGAAAGGAAAAAAAATACATCACAAAACCAAGTTAATAATTACCCCCGCATCACAAGAAATTTATATGAATGCCATGAAAGAAGGTCTAATAGAAATCTTTATAAAAGCTGGTGCTGTCTTCACACATTCTACTTGCGGAGCTTGCATAGGTGGTCATTTAGGTGTATTAGGTCCAGATGAAAGATGCATCAGTAGCACTAATCGCAATTTTGTTGGAAGAATGGGTGATCCTACATCTGAAATATTCTTGGCATCTCCAGCAACCGTGGCTGCTTCAGCGTTAAAAGGAAAAATATCTGATCCTCGGGAGGTGTTATGACAATGGAAGATATTGAAGGAGAAATTTATTTTTTAGGAGATGATATTAACACTGATGATATCGTTCCAAGCCATACTTTAACAATGCGAGATCCAAATGAAATGGTCAAGTATATTTTAGAATTTAAAGATCCAAAATTTGCCCAAAAAGTTTCTAAAAGGACTATAATTGTAGCTGGATATAATTTTGGGACTGGAAGTTCCCGAGAAGAGGCTGTAAATGTATTCAAAATTCTCGGGATAAAGGCCATTATTGCTAAATCATTTTCAAGGATATACTTTCGAAATCTTATTAATAATGGAGTTGCTGCAATCAAATGTGATTGGGACGAAACAACATTCTCTGACGGAGATCATATACAAATCTCGATTGAAAATGGGATAATTTTAAATAAATCAAAAAACAGCGACATTTCATATACAACATTACCTAAATTTTTAAAAGAAATATTGGAATCTGGAGGAATATTAAACCAGTTAAAAAAAAAGTTGGATACGGGTAATTAGATATTAACCGATATCCTGTCATAAAGGATGTTTATCCTTTTTCAAATATTACTCCTGTACCACCTGAAGGATAATGAAAATCAATGGCGTCAGCTTCACAAACTTGATAACACGCACCACATTCTAAACATTTCTCTTTATAATCTTCTGAAAAAGAAATTATATTGTTGGTCTTACGCCATAAATTAACTACGCAAACTAGAATGCATTGCCCGCATCTATTACATTTACTCTGATCAATGAATATAAAATCCACTGTACCAGGTATGTGTTTTGTTAAACCATTTAATTTCATTTATCTTCCCTCCTTGGTTTTTTTTTCTTAGGAATTAAATCCATTAACTTAGGAAGTGCTGACATCAATTTCTGAGGATCCATCATTTTATCAATATCCTCCTCAAAAATTTTCGCTAGAAGTGGAATGACATATTTCATTATAAAGGGTAGTGCTTGAGGCATATATGATTTAATTTGGGATGCTATCTGTCGAACTCGCTTTGCATGAGGTTGAGACCAATCATAAATTCCTCCCATTGCTTCCATAAACATTGGAACAAACCAAGACATAGTTTCTTGTGGGCTAAAAGGGAGTGCTTTCCAAATATTATATAATTCTTCTCCAGTTTCAAAATCTTCTCCAATAGATGTATTTTTCCATGCTTCATCATATTTTGAAAGAAAGTTTTTTGAAAAATCTTCAGAGGTTATTGCTTCAGCTGCCACTTCTGCAGCAAATTTTCCTGTTACCATAGCCGAATAAATTCCTTCTGCTTCAAGTGGACAAGGAAATCCTCCTGCATCACCTACTAAGATAATTCCATCTGTATGCGTGTTATATGGATATTTTAACCACGGAAGGAGATGAGATTGAAGTTCTCTTGGTTTAGCATTCAATATTCTTAATAATCTTTGATAATACTTGAGGTTTATTACGCGATTTAGATAATATAATGGATTCTTATCCCATTTATTTAACCAATTACCAAGACCTTGATGAAAACCATCATGAAAGAATACTTGATAAGAAGCCGGAAAAATTGCAGACCACCATACTGCCAGAGTTTCATCTCCCATGATATCGTCAATTTTTTCAGGACTTGCTTGAAAATCATATTGAGGTACTACCGTAATTTGATCTTGTGCCCATTTAGTCCTTAATCCACTTTGTTTTGCAACCATCGAAACTACTCCATCAGCTCCAATAACGATAGGTGCTTGATATTTATTATTGTGCTCATCAATTACACCACAAACTTTACCATCTTTTTTCAGTAGATTTGTAATTAAAGTTGACGTTTTTAATTCAGCACCAGCATCTATAGCAAACTCTGCAATCCAAGGATCAAACTCACTTCGGTAACAATTCATAGTAATCCAGCTTTTTGCTGGTTCATACGATACTGACTCGGTGGGACGAGCCATTACATAACCAGCGACAATTCCCTCTTGATTAACAAAATAATTTCGAGCTGCAGAACCTGCTCTCATAGAAGGACATTTTTCCGGTGTTAATTCCTTCATAAGACTTGGGAAATCCTTCCATATCCGAGGACCTAAGCCAGAACCTGATGAATTTTTTTCTCCTGGTTTTCGCCCACGTTCAAAGAAAATTGTTTTTAATCCCAAATCTGCTGCAGTTTTTGCTGCCATTGAACCTCCAGGGCCAGCACCAACGATTATTACATCATAAATGTTCATGAATTCACCCGAATTAATAAAATTTCTTTTTCAAAAAGAATTATATACTATATCTTTATGCTAGTCACTATTTAAAATTCACTTAATTGGAATAATCATAAATTCCTCAAGGAGGATTTAGCAATCGAAAAATAGGCTTTAAATTAAAAATTGGAATTAAAAAATTAATTTTTTATATTAATGAAGCAATTTCTTCTTGGATTGATTGAACTCTTTCTTTTGATTTTATTAGAATTTCAGTTTTTCCATATTTTGAGAACCATTTTTCAAACCTTTGTTCAATGGATACTTCTTTTGTTCCAGCTATTAATTTATCTGCAAGACATATTATTTTCTCTTCTAGAGTTTGGGGAAGATAATCTTTTTGAGGTAAACCTACATTGTTTGTATCATCTTTATCCAGCCCTCCTAAAATATGAGTCTCACAAATTCTTGCTAGCTCCTTAGGAAAACCTCTCTCTCTTAAAATTTTTCCACCTATAATTCCATGTTTAAATCCATGAGTTTTAGATCTTCCCACATCATGAAGTAATGCTCCAATTTCAACAAGGTCTAAGTTTATATTATCTTTAGTTATTTTTTCAGCTAATTCTAAAGCTTTCTCTGAAACCTTTAGTGAATGACGCCTAACTTGATACGGGACTTTTAAAAATCTAAGTAGTTCAAAAGCAATGTCTCTAGTAGGTAATGGTATATCATCTGGCATTATTTCATATAAATAATTTATTAACTTTAAGGTTTAGTTAAAATACTAAAATATGGCAGAATATCATATTAAATATTTTAAATAGACAGATATTTTTATTTTTATTATTGAAAAAGGAAGAAATAGAACAAAAGGAAGAACCTTTAAGTTATTACTATTTTAATATTCTTCAAATGGACCTGTAATTAATCCCCCTAACAAACCCCCTATTAAAACTCCGATTAATCCCGTTAAAGTACCTCCAATTGTAGCACTCAACTGGGCTCCTTGAAATAATGCCATTAAATCTTCTCCAGAAATGACGCTTAATAACATCCAAATCAAAAAATCCACAACTATAACTAAACTACTTGCTGTAATACTTCTCTTTACGCCTTTTACTATGGTTCCTGTCACATATCCAATAAATATACTAGCAAGAATTTGGGGGCTGAAAATCTCGAGAAATCCCGGATTATTTGTAAAAAATGAGATAATATCGAATTCAAAATTGGCACCAATCATTAATATAATTACTTTTAAAGGATCTGAACCCAAATATAACTCTATTCGAAGGATTACATTATCCATGTTAAAGAAAAACACTGTCAAGAAACTGAAACAGATTCCAACTATAATTCCAATAACTAATCGATAAGAGACCATTTTATTCTCCTTAAGAGGTTAAATCTTTGAATGTGTATACTAATAAAGATATATTATTTATTATAATAACTATTATTTAATAATTCTTTAGTTCTTGCCGTTTTAGAAGATATCTATTGATAAAATATTAAAATTATGTTATTTTATTTATGTTAATTAACGTTTTTTTCGTATAAACAAAATTAACCATTAACTATAAGGTCTCTACTTTGGCAAGAAAGAAAAAGAAGGATGAAGAACTGGAGAAGGAAGAAGTAACTCTAGAAGAAGATGCTAAGGAACCTCTTGGTGGACGTTTCAGTGATGATTTCGAGGAAGACTTCGAAGATGATTTAGATTTAGAAGAAGAATTAGAATTGCTTGATACTGAAGATCTAGACACAGATATTGAAGAACCAGAGAAAATTATCGATAAAGATGAAGAAAAAAAGCAACTTTATCTGAGTTGTGGAATTCACATCGGTACAAAATTGTTGACTGGAGATGCTCGAAGATTTGTTTATAGGCAGACTAATTATGGTTTATATGTTATTGATTTAACCAAAACAGATGAACGATTAAATATTGCTGCTAAATTTTTAAGTAAATATATTGAAGAAGGAAGCGAGCGAGTAATTGTCACTTCTGTGCGAAGATATGGAAAAGAACCCGTAAAAAAATTCTGCAAAGTATTAGGATGTAAAGCGATCACTACTAGATTCATACCAGGATCGCTTACTAACCCAATCATAGATGACTATATAAAAGACGCTTCAGTTGTGCTCATCGTCGATCCTCACGCAGACAAAGTAGTTTTAAAAGAAGCAAAATTAGCACGCGTCCCTGTTGTCGCTTTATTTGACACTGATGATACTCTTAAAGGAATAGATCTAGCCATTCCTGCAAATAATAGAGGTAAAAAAGCATTAGGAGTCGCATTTTGGCTATTAGCAAGACAAATCATGCTAGAATTGGGAAAAATAAATAGTGAAGATGAATTCCCTTATACTGTTGAGGAATTTACGAGTAAGATTATACCAATGTATAAACAGACTCAATAATCAAGTATAACACATTTTTCAATCAAATTCTTATTATTTATTAAAATCTCTCTAATTTGGATTATAAACTGATTAAATTATGTTTCAATTAAAATTAGAAGATTTTCGCAAATAGTTCTTCTGCTGATTTATAAAAACTATTTTCAGAAGATATATCCAGCAAATTTTTCTCGAGTAAGTTTATTTTACTAATTTCATCATCATTTGGGAGTATACCCAAAAATTTTACTCTGCTATCCTTTACTTTTTCAACTCTTTCAGTTAATAAATTTTTCATATCTTCTGGAAAGCGATTGCCGATAACAAGGATATTTTTAAAATCGAGCTTGACTTCGTTTGTAACTTCAACTATTCTTTCCATAGTATGAAATCCCATTTTACTAGCATCCGTGACTATAACAAGGTCGGTCACATCCTGACCCGTCCTTCGAGCGAAGTGTTCTAAACCCGCAGGAGCGTCTATTAAAACAATATCGTAATTTTTCGATAATACATCAATTATATGCTTCAGTGAATTATTTACACTGCAGTAACAACCTTCACCCTCACCGCGACCCATTTCTAAAAGGTCAAAGTCGTCCAATTCTATAAGTGCATCAAAAACTTCAGATTCGATAATTTGATTTTTCGATACTTCCAGTGGTATTTGTCTTTTTTGAATTTTATCTTTAAGCAAGGTCATTTTTCCCCCTACTGTTTGTTTGAAGCCGACTTCTTGACCGATTATATCTCCAATATTTGCATCGGGATCGGCATCAATTACTAATATATCATTGTATTTTTTTGACGATATTACATGCTTAAGCATAAGTACTAGCAATGTTGATTTACCAACACCACCTTTTCCGCTAACGGATATAATCTTTGATACCATATTTTTACTTACTCCTTCTCTTGTGTTTATACAAGCTTATGGGAACAAAAAGTGCAATTCATATAAAGTTTGATTTTATAAATTCTAAAGTTATTCTCAAAAAATACTAACCTCAATACTCAAACTCTTATGGATTATTATTGAATATCAAAAATAACTGTAATTTCAGAGGAATTTATCGAGAGTTTTCTTTCGAAAGCGTTTCTCTACACCATCTCTCATTCCAGGTAAATTAAAGCACTGATCAGGTATCATTTTCTTAAAATATGGAATATTTTCCCGTTCAGATATAAATTGTGAATTGTATAATGTTTCGAAGATTTCTTCTCCGGAAAATTGAATATCTTCAAAATATGGAATAATTGATCTATCTTCACTCATTTGATTCACAATTTCCTTTAGGGGAGAAAAAAATTCGCGAATTACTCCTTTTTCATTAATTGCATATGTTTTTTTGACATGTTCATTATACAAGCAAATGATACATTGAGGCCATCTTTCATGAAAATATTCTAAAACACGATCTACTACTCGATGCTTGAGCATTACAACTCCAAAGAGGACTCCCCGATTATTTATCTCAGTCCGTGTAAATTGTATTGCACGATATGCTTCGGTTGATATTTCACGCATCATTCGATTAATTTTTTTTGCAATAGGAGTCCCAGAATTTCGAAAAATTACTTCGGAGATTAATTTTATCTGATTTATTAACAGTGGTGAGAAATTATTGTGTCTGGGCAAGTTTGATAATAGTTCTTCTTTAGAATATCCTTTTGCACAACCTACAACCACCAAAGGATCTTCATTTTTCACTTTATCCTCATTCACGCAATTTCCCTCCTTGAATTTTCTTCATATAATGGTTGTGTAAAGTTTTCAAGAGTTCTTTGATTCTTCCCATTGATTAATAAGTAGGGTGCAGCTCGCTTTAATACTACTCCTACTGCTTTCAAATCATTTCGTCTCTTAAATTCAAATTTTTTTGATTGTAAGTTAATTATTCGTTTTGCAGAGATAGGACCGATTCCCGGAACCCTGATCAAATCATTGTAGGATGCATTATTGGGATCCAATGGGCTACGTCCTTCAAAATATTGTTTTGCAAGATACATCTTTGGATCCCCTTTTGGTAGGTTTCCATCATCAGTCAAAATATCTTTTAAATCATTTAACTTATAGTGGTAAATTCTTAATAACCAATCACTTTGATATAATCGATGCTCTCTAGCAAGTGAAGCTGCTTGTTGTCCAGCAAGTGGAGTTCCTTCAATAGGAATAAATGAGGAAAAGTATCCTCGTCGTAAATCAATATTTCGATATCCCCAATCGATTTGTTTAAGAAGATCAAAATCAGTTTCCCCCTCGGCAGCACCCACTACAAACTGGGTGGTTTGTCCGCTATTTAATATTGGTGCTCCATCCCAACGAAATTTCTTATAACCATCTTCACGGCGATCCTTTATCATTTTTTCTTGATAATTATGCTGATTATCTTCTTTTAGATCTTTAATGACTTTTAGAGTTTCTATATTATGCTTTACTCGAATTTCTTTTAACCAACGCTGTCGTAAGATGATATCGTTGTTAAAATCTTTTTGTTCCGCGATTTCTGATAAAAAATCTTTAGTAGAGGCCTCAGAATTAACAGAAATACGATCTGATAGGGTAATCGCTTCTTTTAGCAAGGATTGGCTTACACCTGGTAAACATTTAAAATGAACATATCCTCGGAAATTGTATTTAAATCTGAGAAGACGTATTGCTTCTAACATGTCTTCAGTGGTCTCATCAGCACTGCCACAAACTCCTGAAGATATAAAGACTCCCTCTACTACATTCATAGAATAAAGTTTCATGAATGTTCGAGCATATTCTTCTGGAGAAAAACTCATTCTATGCTTACAAGTATGGGAAAAGCAGTATTTACAATTATATATGCATTTGTTAGTATAGAGAGTTTTGAAGAGACTCATGCAACGACCATCAGGTGTATATGAGTGGCATATCCCAGCACTTGCAGCAGCTCCTACCCAATTTTTCGTATTTCCAAATAGCTGTGGATATTTATCGGTACGACTGGAAGCTGTGCTAGCACAAATATCATATTTTGAATTCTCTCCTAAAACACGTATCTTTTCTAAGGTAGAAGGCAATTTACCCATCCAGAATTATTATATTTTAATATCTGTGATGATATTTCTTGAAAATTAATTTATAAATAAGAGGGGTGAATTAAATTATAATTTATGAATCTTATAATAAAAAATAATAAAAAAAAAAGTGAAAATTAGATTAACCTTGCATGACTTCGAATTTATAGTCAGCAGGACCTAAGAGAGGGTTTATTATTAACAAAACAGTGCCATCAGTAGTCATATAATTTGCTAAAGCTTCGGTTAGTTCGTTTAAACCTTCGATATTGAATGTGGTCATTCGATCAGTGGAGTATTCTCCCAGTGAATCAACGCCAATTATAGTTATCATGAATTCAGTTGGGGGTGGAGGAGGTAAAACGAATGATATCACATCATCAGCATTATCAATTACATCGCTATTTATTGAAATATCATCAATCCACCATCCTGGTTCTTGAAGTCCCCAATCTGTCATGTACCTAAATCGTAAATAGACTTGTTGATTGCCAACATAAGCATTCAAATTAAAACTCATGGTTAACCAATCGGCGCTTACACCTGTAATACCTGGTAAGTTTAATTCGATTTCTGGATAACCATCTGGATCAATATCATATGTTGTATAATCGTTTTCAAGAGAAACCCAATTATCTCCATCTAATGAAACTTGTACAAATCCGTAATCCCATAATTCTTCAATGTTATAAAATGTATCAAATGTAAGCGTCGCTGCACTGTAGGATGAGAGATCAATAGTTGTCTCGAGTGAAACGTCAGATTCTGATAATGCAGGAGTAGAGTACCATTCAAAATCTCCATCTCCATCCATATCTTCGGTAATCCAAGTTGGAGGGGAAGCATAATCATCTCCATCAAAAACGAAGATCGGATTAAATTTATCTTTTAAACCACCTAAGGAAATATAATCTGATCCATATGAATTTACCATTGAAATCTCTGTATCATCCTTTATGTAAGTTTTAGTTGTACCAAAATCAATACCTAATCTTTCAGGGAACCAAGGTCGATTTACATCATATACTCGAGTTGGATCTGTATCTTGTAGATCAAGATATATATAATTGTATTTCCCATCTCCAATTTGGTTTGTATGAATGAGGTTAGCAATCCTCCAATCATGGAAAACATCATTGAATTCTTCTGTATAGCCAAAATGTGCCAAGGCTGCATTTATTCCTTCAATACCTGGAATTCCAGCTCCGACAAAATAACTAAGGAATCCAGCACCTCCGTAATGATCACTTAAATAGATTGACCATAAAAGTGAACATCCGTAATCAGCTAATATGTTAATATCTCCTTGATCTGCCCATTCGACTAAAGAATTATCTGGAGTTGCAAGATAAGCTTCAATATCACCCCATGCAAGAGGATAACCACATAATGTTTCAGAATACATGGAACATCCTTCATTCATGAAATCATCATCATCAGTGTTATAATCATCGTGGACTAAATGTTGATACTCATGAGCAGTAGTTGCTTCATATACTTGGGAGGTACCTTCACCAGTTCGAGTATCCCAAGATAGTGTATCTATTGTGATAATATTTCTATCAAAATCAGTCTCCAAAGATGGAGAATAATATCCTACGATATAATAAGGATAACTACGATCATAGTATAATTCATCTCGGACATTTGATATCAGTAATACATTTCTTCCATCTGCATTATAATAATCCTCTAAAGGATCCCCAAAATGTTCATCTGGAGTTCCAAAATATGAAGTTACAGTTGGATAAATATTATCATCGAATTCATTCATTATATATAAAGCTTGTTCATTAGTAATAACGTCTGGTTGACGAGGATCACCCTCTGGATAACTTAAATCACATTGCACCCATACTTCAACATTAATACTAGCTGCTCTAAGTTCATACAATTCCATTGTATTAATCCCATTAACATTATCTAATACAGGCCATAATAATTGCTCACCAATTTCATAATAGGTTCCTTCAGTTGAATCATATGTATTTGAACTTAATTCCAAATTAATGTTATTAACGAGTGGGTAATAACTAGATCGAATTTTTGGACCTAAATCAATAGGTTGATAATAAGGAAGTGTTTCACCAGAATTTGTAGGCAAAAAGAAGCCTAATGTCCCTACAGTAAAGAAAATGGTTATAACTAATAATGTTATACTTCTAGTTTTAGAAATTTTCATTTTTTTTTCACATAATTGTGTTGTGATTTTCATTAACGATTGGGTATAATATTAAAAATCGGGTATAATGTTCCCCAATTGATCAATAATTGCAATAATTAATTTCGCTAGGGAAAATAATTTGACTTATTAATACATATTAATTTATTATCTCAATTTATTCACATATTAATGATTTAGGATGCCAAATTATACTGGAGGAGAAATAATCTCTAAATACCTAATTAAGGAAGGGGTAAAATATGTTGCAGGAATTCCTGGTCATGGAAATTTACCTTTAGTAGATGCTTTTTTTAAAAATAGGGAAAAAATCAAATTTATTCAGCCAAAACAAGAAATGAGTGGAGTGCATCTCGCCGTTGGATATTATAGAGTTACTGGAAAACCGCTGGCTGTTGTCACATCGATTGGTCCAGGTGCAATAAATGCGGCAATAGGTTTAGCGGATGCTTTTGTAGATGGATTTCCGGTTCTATGTTTAACTGGTGACACTCACACACACATGCGTGGAAAAGGAGTTCTCCAAGAAATTGAACGAAAAAGGGATTCTGATTTCCCAAGAATTTTAGAACCTATTACTAAACGATCTTGGCAAATTAGCCAAGTCTCTCAGCTTCCTAATGTGATGCAACGAGCCTTTAATCTGATGATGACGGGACGAAGAGGACCTGTTCACATTGATCTTCCTATGAATGTACAAGCAGATGCAATTGATTGTGAAATTCCAGAACCTTCAAAAAGAAGATCAATGTCACGTGTCCAAGGTGATCCAATAGAGATCAAGAAATCAATTGATTTAATAAAAAAAGCTAAACGACCCGTTCTATTACTAGGTGGAGGTATTGCATCTGCAAGTGCGTTTGATGAAGTAAAAGATTTAGCAGAAAAAATTGGTTGCGCGGTTGTAGTTACTATGATGGGAAAAGATGTTTTTCCTAATGATCATCCTCTTTTTTGCTGGTCTACTGGCTCGAAAGGAACAAAAATTGGACTTTCAATGACTTCTAAAGCAGATGTATTAATAGCTATTGGATGTAGATTTGCAGATGAAACTGCCAGTTCTTATAAAGACGGAGTGAGTTTTGCTATTCCTCCAACAAAATTAATTCAAATTGATATAGATCCCCATGAGATAGGAAAAAATTATCCTGTTTCAGTAGGAATTATTGGAGATGCAAAAGCGTGCCTACAACAGTTACTAAATGAGTTAAATTTACAAGGATTCACACAGAATTTTAAAGAATCGAAATTTTTCGAAGAAATTCAACTGGAAAGGAAAAAATGGTTTGAGTTCATTAATGAGAATAAGGATGATTCAAAAATACCTGTAATGATCTCAACAGTGCTTCAAGAAATAAGACAATTTTTCGATCGCGATGCTGTAATTGTTACTAGCTCTGGAAACGTTCAAGCACAGATGCTTCAAGAATTAGAGTTTTATGAACCTCGAACTTGTTTAACTGCAGGAGGATTTTCAACAATGGGTTATAGTGTTCCTGCAGCAATTGGAGCAAAGTTGGGAGTTATTGATAATGGAAATCCTAATTGTCAAGTTGCAGCTCTCGTTGGAGATGGAGATTTTATGATGACTCTTTCTGAGATTTCATTGGCTGTACAGCTTGGATTAGATAACATATTCTTCATCGTTCTTAATAATCATGGATGGATCGCAATAAAAGATCTACAACAAGCTGCTTTTGGTGAAGATCGTGGTTACGGTACTTCATTTGAGGATAAGGATGGAAATTCATATTCTCCCGATTTTGCTAAGATTGGTGAAGCATTCGGATGTTACACTGAACAAATATCAAAGAAGGAAGAAATATTACCCGCTTTAGAACGTGCAAGGAAGTCTGGAAAACCAGCAGTTATAGAAATAAAAGTGCAGAGAGAATATCCTTTTACTGGCTCTCCAGCTACTGGATTTTGGGATGTACCACCACCAAACTATCTAACAGAACGTAGGAATAAGTACGAAGAAGATATAAAAGGAGAAAGATTATAAGAGTATTAAAATTTAAAAAAAAGAAGAAAAACGAGAGAGCATGGACAATTTTCAACAAGACCAGCTTACTTAACTGAACTAAGGAAGGATTATGAACAAGATATAAAGAGAGAAAAATTATGATGGATATCTCTACAAGACTGAAAGAAGATAAAATTGATTATATACAATTTCAATTCACTGATCTCCTTGGTGGATTTAAAGAAGTTGAATTTCCAGCTACAATTTGGGAAGATATGAAGGAAGGGACGGGAATCGATGGTTCAAGCTTAGGGTTTTTAGGTACAGAACAAAGTGATATCAAGGTTTTGCCTGATCTAAGCACTTATAGAGTTTTACCATATAATAAAAGAATCGCATGTTTCATATGTGATCTTTTTAATAACAATGGAAAACCTTTTGATGGTTCTCCTCGTCAAATATTAAAGCGACAACTCAAAAAAATAGCTTCTCTCGGTTATACCTTCTTAGTTCGTCCCGAACTAGAATGGTATTTTCTAACTAAGGATTTAAACCCAGCTGATATTGGAAAATATATGGATACACCTCCGATGGATGAATTCCACCAGTTAAGGAGAATAATTTGTGATGATTTAATTGAAGCTAAAATTCCTCTGAAAACTATTCATCATGAGGTAGGACCATCTCAACAAGAAGTTGAATTTGTTGAGAAACCCGCTTTAGAACAAGCAGATAATGTACAGATAGCTAAAATGTTAATTAAACTCCGTACTCATGAAAATAATTTGATTGCATGTTTTATGCCAAAACCACTCGATCTTGAAGCTGGAAGCGGTTTGCATATTCACCAATATTTAATGAAAGATGGAAGAAACGTTTTTGCTGATGGGGAAAATCAAGTTAGTGATACTCTTCGATATTATATCGGAGGAATTCAAAAATACATTAATGCAATTTCAGCTATCTTAAATCCATTAACTAATTCTTATCAAAGACTAATCCCTAATCACGAAGCTCCCGTTTTTACTTCATGGGGAATTGGAAATAGAACAACACTAATAAGGGTTCCAGGGTATGAGAAGTCTGCTAGAGTTGAATATCGAGCAGGTGATGCAGGGATGAATATTTATTTAGGATTTGCAATTTTACTTGCTGCTGGAATAGATGGAATTAAAAATAAAATTGAACCGAATATTCCAATATCAAATAATTCAGATAATCTTACTCAAGCAGAACGAGACAAACTTGGAATAAAACAATTACCAAGGACACTTAAAGAATCTCTTAAAGCATTTGATGGAAATAAGTTAATTTTAAAAGTCTTAGGTGAAAAGACTATGAAAAAATATCTATCAATGAAAAATGAGGAGTTAGTTGAATATGAAAAAATTAAAACCCCCGAAGATAAATTAAATTGGGAATTATCAAGATATTTAAACTAACTTTATTACGATTTTATAAATTTAAAAACTCTAATAGCAAATCTGTTAATTCTTTAAGTATTAATACTTTAAACATGTCGTTCTCTTTTAGCTCAACTTTAATTTTCCCTTTCATAAACGCATTTATTGGATCTGTCTCAAAAATGACTTCAGCTGAAGTTTTAAATCCCATTTCAAACCTAAGATTTGGATTGCGAGCTTCTCCAACAGCCCAGGCAAACTTTTTGTCTACAATTCGCATGAAATATTTACCCACATTTATGATATTCATTTGAATAATAAGATCTTCATCAGATATTAATTTTTTAGCTTTAGCGTTGTTATTTGCAAAAGCAGTCAATATTTCAAAAAATAGCGGGATATGAATAGGTTCTAAAACAGAAATTCCTCTTGCATATATATCAAAAAGCTTTTTTAAGGAGTTTGAATCTAATATTAGTCTAACCTTCCTATCCTTATCTTTAAGATAATTAATAATTATAAATTCCATGATTTGAAAAAACTCGATCATGTAGTATAAATCTCCTTTAATAAGAAATAATTCAGAAAAGAAGCCTTCAATGGGATCCAATTCACCAACCAATAACTTAAACATGACATCTAACATAGATGTCAGTGAAAAATCATAATTTGTTATAGTACCTATTCCATATTCTGCAAAACCTTCTTGGATTGTTAGAAAAAATGGTCCTACTTCTCTTAAATGTATTAAAATTGAAAGATCTTTTCCTTTAATATATTCTTGAATCTTCTTCTTCTCATTGATTAGATCACAAAATAATGTGAATGCTTTTTTCACTTCTTCAATAGTAACAGAATTCATATCAAGGTTTTCTAATGCTTTAAACTGAGTTATAATGTCCATCTAATCACAAAATTGAGTAAATTGAATAGTTTTTATCAAGCTTTTCTTTAAGTTCTGAAGGGAATTTAAATTGATTTGAATAAAATTCGAATACAAGGTTATCAATATGTTTTTGTTCTTGAATATAATTGTATTCTTGGTTTTTCTTTTTTTCTCTGATAATGGTCCTTACTAAATTCTCGATTTGAGAGAGAATATTTGGAGAAGGAACCAAAAAAGGTAATGCATGAATCCCTGTTATCTGTAAGCTATTGGTATTGTTAATAATTCCCTTAGCTAAATAATTATATAAAGAACTATTTAGAATTCCTAACACGTACTCAATTGAAACAGAATTTTCCTTTATGATAAAACCTATGGCTTTATTTGAATCCCAATAACATCCATTAGGCATATACCTTACAGCGAGTCGAGAACTTACACCACTTATTACAATTCCTTCCTCTAAAAACGGAACATTTGAAGGAATATCATAGATTTTTATTGATTCATCTTCCCAATTTATAGCTTCGATTATAGGACGATAGTATTGATCTCCTCCACCACGTTTTAGATATGGGAACCATTTATTAGTATTTAATAGTGTTTCAGATATTATTTTATATTTCTTATCTACTTCTTGAATATTTTCGTTTTTTTTAATGAAAATTTCTGCCAAATTACTTCCTTTAACAGCAGCTATATACTTCCTATTATCATGAGTATGCATTCCGATATATCCTTGTACAACCTGTTCCAGTTTAGGAGCTTTATCGAATAATTTAATGATTTGTTCTTCAACTTCAACATGAAATATTAAAAAAGGTAAACTATAGTATTTTTTTTGTTTAATTTGATATTCAATGGGTGGTTTGGTATACTCTCGTTCATTTTCCACTCGAGGAATAACCCTCATCATGTTGTTATCTCTTTTATCTTTATTCAATGAGCCAGTAGTTTTAGTAAAAAATATTATAACTGGCGATGTATTAACTTTTTGTTTGATAAAAAGATTAGCAGGAGCTAAAGTAATTTCATTAATTCTACAATTGTCAAGAATAAATTTTCTTAGCTTTTTGTGCGTACTTAATGTTAGAAATGAATCACTTGTGATAAATCCTAGTTTTCCTCCTTCTTTTAAGCGCCAAATAGAATTTACAATAAACATTGAATATGTTTCGTGAGCGTTAATCTTCCCATAAATCTTTTTTAATTCAGCTCTATTTTTCCTTACATATTCACTTGCTTTATTTAAGTAAGGAGGATTTCCAACAATAAAATCGTATTCATTATAGATATCAGAATTAAATGAAAGTAAATTATCTACAACCTTAAAATTAACACCTAAATCTTCAACATTTTTTTTATAATCTGGATTTATATCATGGCAAAAAATTTGGGATTTATTTACACCTGCCTTTATTAGAGATTTAACAAAAACTCCTGGACCTACACACGGATCTAATACTTTATGGGTTTCTTTTATTTTTCCCAATCGAGACACAATATATTCTGCAGTTTTTGGGGGTGTGAAGACAGCCCCTAATTCCTTTTCCATCTAAAGGTCAATTATTCCTTGTTTTTAAAATCATATACTAAATTAAATTTGGTTATCAAACACTATTAAATTATCGATGATCATTTCACACAATCTCTTCAACAAAGAACAATCTACTTTATCTACTGTATCGTGAATTGAATGAATATATTCATAAGATTCCAGATCAGCAAACCCAAATCCATGAAAACCTTCCTTTTTTAAATAGTATCCATCAGAATGAGAGCCAAAATAAATTTTTTTGGGATTTCTTTTTATTGTCAAACCCTTATTATTCTTTAAAAACATATTAAAAATAGTGTAGATTTGATCATTCATCTTTTTCCCTGGAAATACGTAAGTATTTTTAGCAACTGCATCAAAATTGAAAATTATAGACTGATCCTTATTAACGTTCGTTAATTTTTTATAAAAATTTCTGATCCCCATTGTTCCACATTCTTCTACCCCCGTAAATACAAACCACAGATTAAAATTTTTTAAACTAGACTCTGGGTTTGAGAAAAATGCAAGTAATTCTAATATGCATGCAATACCCGTAGCGTTATCAATGGCTCCATCAGATTTGTTGTTTGTTGTATTTAAGACAAATAATATGGTACAAATGAAGTTAATTATTATTGGGACGATTCCTATAATATAAAAGAATAAAGAAAATGGCGTAAATATATAATTCTTTAAAATAACTAGTATTGCTAATACCAATGCTGAGAATACCCAAGCTCTTATTATTCTTATACGACCAAGAATCGAAAATCTCTGTCCTTTTGAGTCTAGATGACATAAAAATATAACATATCTCTCTTTGTTATCTAAATTATTGTCAATCTTAGATTGAAGTTCTAGTTTGACATGAAGGTTACTAGAATTATACATATTTGGTAACCTTATAGATTCAGGTTTTCTTGCAAGAATGAATAAAAGTAGTAAAAATACCGAAATTATCAATAAAAAAAGAGCAATAATAATAGCTTTAAAATTTAGATAAAATAAAAAAAGAACAATAAACATTGAGAGAAATGCTAATTTTGGATAGGTTCTTCCAAAAAACGTGCTGAAATTGAAATCTTGAATTAATGGTTTAAGATTCAAATCCTTAATTTTTTCAATAGCTAATTGCAAGGCATCTTTTTCGCCTTCAGTTCCAGATAATCTGGGAAAAGAAAACGACTCTATAATGCTTTTAATACGATTTTCATCAATCATTTTAATCACAAAATGCCATTTTAATCTAAGTAAGCTCCGAATTTTGCGGAACTTACGATTTTTCTATATGTATGCAAATAACCAGACAAGGCTTCTTGGTTAGGTCTTTTCCATTTTTTAAATCTACTTTCTATTTCATTTTTATCAATTAGGATATTTAACTTGCGATTCTTAATATCTATTTCTATAATATCTCCATCTTTAACAATGGCTATCGGTCCTCCTTCATAAGCTTCAGGACAAACATGTCCAATGCAAGGACCTCTAGTAGCACCTGAATATCGCCCATCTGTTATCATTGCAACGCTATCCCCTAAACCCATACCAATCAGAATCGCAGCAGGAATTGATAATTCACGCATACCAGGTGATCCTTTAGGACCCTCGTATCTTATGACTAAAACATCTCCTTTCCTGACTCTTCCAGATAATAATGCTTCTTTAACATCTTCCTCACATTCAAACACTTTAGCAGGTCCTTTATGTGATCTCATCTCATTATTTACTGCACTTTGTTTAACTATAGCTCCTTCTGGTGCTAAATTACCTTTAAGAACTGCTATGCCACCCTCTTGACTTAATGGATCATCCAAATCTCGAATTAAATGATGATCCTCGATCTTAATTAAATCTAAATAATCTTTAAGATTTAATCCTAAAACGGAATTCGTTGTTAAATCCAATAATTTAGACATTTTTTTCATCAAGACCTTTACCCCTCCAGCTTCATAAAAATCTGAAAGATTATATTCAGATGCAGGTTTAAATTTCGCCAATAAGGGCGTTGCTTTGCTTAATTCATCAAAATCAAAATGATTTAAATTCCCTCCTATTTCATGAGATAAAGCGCTCATATGAAGTATCATATTACTAGAACCACCAGTAGCTAATGCTACTTTAATGGCATTCTTTATAGATTTATCAGTTATCAAATCAAGAGCTTTAATATTTTTATTTATCAATTCTATGATACACTTTCCAGATTCTTTACACAATGTTTTTCTTTCTACACTTATTGCACTCATTGTTGCACAATCTGGTAATGATAGGCCCATTGCTTCCACAATGCAAGCCATTGTATTCGCTGTCCCCATCATATTACACGCTCCAGGACTACAACACGTTTCCTCTTCAATTAATTTAAAATCTTCTTTAGTTATTTTACCGATTTGATATTCTCCAATTGCCTCTTTAATATCAGAAGTGACAAAAGTTTTTCCTTTTAATGGGCCATCATTGAAATGTTTGGGCTCCATTATGCCCCCAGTTACAAAGAGAGTTGGAATGTTACACCTTGCTGCTGCCATTAACATCCCTGGAATTATTTTATCGCACGAACAGAGCATTACCATACCATCGAAGTTATAAGCTTTAATTGTACACTCAATAGAATTAGCAATAACTTCTCGGGATGGCAATATATACTTAGAATTGTTTCCAGAATTTGCTATACCATCGCAAGAACCAATTGTATTGAATTCCATGGGTGTAGCTCCCATTTCTTTAATACTAACCTTCACAACATTTGCTAAATCACGTAAATGTACATGTCCTGGATTGATCTCGCTCCAAGAATTTACAATAGCTATCTTTAATTTAGATAGGTCTTCATTTGAAAATCCACAACCATGAAATAGTGCTCTTTCATATGCTTTTCTAACATCTAATTCTTTATTCAAGGAAAACCACCATTCTTTTAGAAAAATTTATTTGTTAAGTATCAAAATTTTGATAATTCAAGCTTCTAATTAAATTCTGTATTTTTAAATATCAAAGAACCATAGTTGTTATATTTAATTAAAAATTTTAATTCTCATGCTAAATGTTGGGATCGTAGGAACTGGAGTAATTTTCGATTTACACATTCTCGGGTATCTGAATAATATGGATGCCAAAGTTGTTGCTTTATGCAATAGGACTATAGAGAAAGCAAGAGAGAAAATTCAAAAGTTCAAATTAAATGATAAAATTCCGATTTATAGTGATTATAAAGAAATGTTGGATAAGGAGGATCTTGATATTATTGAAATTTTGTTACCTCATCATCTTCACGCCGAGGTAGCTATATACGCGGCAAAGAAAGGGATAAAAGTTATTTCAGTACAGAAACCTATGGCACTAACATTAGAAGAAGCAGATAATATGATTGAAAGTTGTTCAAACTATGATTCAATTTTATCTGTGTATGAAAATTTTTTATTTGCTCCACATATAATGAAAGCTAAAGCATTAATAGATGAGGACTATATAGGGGAAATATCTTCAATTAGAATCAAGGTTGCAATAGGGAATAAAGGTGGATGGGAGGTTCCAAAAAGTGCAGATGCTTGGAGAAGAGACCCAAAACAGATGGGTGGCTCAAAAAAGGGTTCTCCCATATTATTTGATAATGGATGGCATGCTTTCGCATTAGGATATTGGTTTTTCAATGAAGAAATTGAGAAAGTTTTTGCCTGGACAGATAAGTTTACTGGAATTGATGCTCCCGCTTATGTAATGTGGAAATGTAAAGAAAATGATGAACAACTCGTCCCTAAATATGGTAATATGGAATTTGTATTAATGCCCGAGATGAAAATCCCTTCAAATTACTATAACACGGATGAATTTATTGAAATAATTGCAAGTCGAGGATTAATGAAAATTAATCAAGGAACTTCTATTGGTAATGTCATGACAAGTTCAGATATTTTTGCTCCAATTGTATTGATTAGGGATGGAAAAGTTGAGAGTCTAAAAGATTTTGACTTAGATTGGAAGTATAGTTTCATTAAGGCAACTCAACACTTGATAGAAGTTGCTAAAAATAATAAGGAGCCAATACTATCAGGAAAACAAGCTAAAGAGATATTGAAATTTAACTTAACTGCTATAAAGTCAGCAGAATTAGGTCGAGAAATCAACCTTGATGATTAAAGCTCATATTGATATTTGAATATATCATGCTCTAAACCTTGTTTTATCCCTTTTCGCAAATCGGATTTTGCTCTTCTTGTATACTTAGACAATCCACCTTCAATAAGATTAACAGGTTGCTTTACAGAACAAGATTGATTTTGTTCATTTTCTGCTGTAATCTCGTTCCAGTATATAGTTCTTTTTTGTTGTTGTGAAATATATGGCATTTTTGCAAATATGCACAAGTCTCTTCCTTGTTCACCAGTGTATATAGGAGTCCCACCTTCTTTTATCACTTTTATAAAATGTTTAGTAGAATTAATAAAAGAATGTCTCCAATCTCTAGCCAAATTCTTCCCATAACTTTTTACTTCACCATCAACATAAGTTACAATTGGAGGATGTTCAGGACTTTTAGATACAAAATTACCTCCTGAAGTACATTGATTTAACCACATGATTCCTTTAGTACCAGAAATTTCAATGAATTCATCACAATCATAGTAATTACTTGGGTAGTAGACATTTGTAGCCATCGTAAATTGCATCGTACCATATTTGGGTGCTTCATCAGAATTTTGACTGGGATATTTCCAAAATATATTGCTAGGCGCATCCATAACAGAAGAAAAATAATCAATCCAACCGTATACTTTTTCGACTCTTTTTTGATCCATCAACCATAAAGCTAAAGAAAATTTATGAATTCCATCATCATAAACAAGTGGACCTCCTCCACACGTATCTACTTTAATTCGCCATACGAGAGATTTAAGTCCTCTAGGCATGCTTGGTCCTGCTGTTAAGATCGTATTGATTCTAAAACTAAGAGGGTCTCCAATGATTCGATTATCTAATAACTCCTTAGCTTTAAGATAAGGGGGATAAAATCTAAAATTTTCGAAGAGTTTTAACTTTACATTTTCTTCTTCACAAATTTTAATCATTCTTTCACAGTCAGTAATATTGTGAGCTAAGGGTTTTTGAACTGAGATTCCCGGTATTCCCGCTTTAGCCGCATATTCAGTCATTGGATAGTGTAAGTGATGAGGAGTAAGGATTTCAATAATGTCTAGATCCTCATGATCGATCATTTTTTTAAAATCAGTATATATTTTTACCGTTCGAAGTCCCCACCTTTCTAATTTTTCTCCCGCATTTGAAATATCGATATCACTCACAGCAACTAGTTCAGTATCTTGAGAATGAATGTAACCCTGTATGTTTAAGTTGGCAATATCTCCTGTTCCTATAATTCCTACACGTAGCATGTTATAAATTTAAATCATTTTTTTTAATAATCATTTTAATTATATTGTAATTATAAATTTTTATATGAAGTGAGCTGAATCAGAAAAATAAATTAAAAGTTAAAAACAAAAAAAATGATGGTATTTGATAAAAAAATGTAGTTAGGTTATTCTTCCATATTTTCCATTGCCATTGCTAAGATTTCACCATATGCGATGGCATCCTGAAGATTTCCTTCTATTACTAAATCTCCAGACATGTAAGCACTTGTGGAATCAAGTTCACCTGATGCTAATCCTGCCCAAGTTGCACCTGTTGCTGACATTGTTACACTTGGATCATCAACTTCTCCCTCAGCATAATCGAATTTCCCTTCACCTAAAACAAGATAATATTTATAATCTGCATCAGTGACAATAATTTGAACTTTTGTCTCATCCATATCTTCAAGTTCTTCTTTTAAGTCATCATCTTCTGCAGCGACTTGTTTAACAAACTCATACATTTTTAATGCATCAGAGGGTTTACTAGCACCCTTTTCTCTCATTTCTTTTAATTCTTTTATTAAATTTTCATCGACCATGTGTAAATTCATCTCATTTTTTTTTTAGTATATTGAAATTAATGATATACTTCTATTTAAAAATGCAAATTTATTTATCAATATAATCTTTTTTTAAATTTTAAAAAGGACCAAAATTAAACAAAAAAAATCTATTATAGCTATTTTAATTATCTTTTTATGATTTTTACCATTCTAACATTTAATATTATTTTAAGTGGGATCTTGTTTAATAGCAATTGTAAAATTATCGTCTTATAACTAAAAAATACTTTTTGATGATTTTTATGAGTGTATTATTTGATTTATTGTTAGTATTAATGACCTATATCTATATCTTCGCTACAATTCTCATCCCCGTTTACCTTAAAAAGAAAGATAAAATTTCAAAGTTTCAAGCTCGAAAAGTAGTACACCTATTTGCTGGGTTAAGTGTATTAACAACACCTTATTTTGATTGGCCTTGGTGGGCTATAATAATCGCAGGGTCTCTAACTGTATTAGTATACATGAGTTCAAAAAAATCAAAAATAAAGCAATTAAAAGAATTGTACGAATCCATTGGAGAAGAAGCTGAAGAACATGTGGGATATCTTCAAGGTCCCTTTCATTATTGCGTGTCTATAACATTATTACTGCTTGTATTTGTTATTTTGGCACCATCTCAAATGGTATTTCCACTTTCCGCAATTTTATTGATGATAATATCCGATACATTAGCATCAGTTATTGGAAAAAGATATGGGAAGCATAATATAAACATTCCTTGGATCAAAGGAATAAGGACTCTGGAAGGCTCTTTAGCATTTTTCATCAGTGGTTTCATTTTATGTTTTTTTGCATTCAATTCCTTTGGAGTCATGAATCCTATTACTCAAGTACACATTAGTTTTGTAGATGCAATAATTTACTCCCTAATTACGAGTGCTTTAGCAACATTAATTGAAATGTTCTCACCGAGCACGTGGGATGATTTAACTGTACCAATTTTAACGGCATTAATTATATTTTTAATAACTTTAATATAAAGAATTCTTTCTATTCCCTTTTTTAATGAATAAAAGATATCAAGATTTTGCTATAATGGAAGATATAAAGAAGATATATGACGTAGTTATAGTCGGAGCAGGGACAGGGGGAAGCACTGCTGCCCGAGTTGCCACACAAAAAGGTCTTGAAGTGTGTCTCATTGATCGGAAAGTAAAAAATGAGATAGGAAATAAAATTTGTGGAGATGCGGTCGGCACAGAGATTTTTGATTTTTTAAACATTAAACATCCAGCAAATGAAGAATTATCTTGCCACATTAAAGGAGCAAAAATATATTCTCCAAATATGGAAAAATGTATAAATTTATTGGACCCAAAACAAGCAGGTTATATTGTTAATCGTTTAGAATTTGGTCAACGCCTTCTGGATGATGCTCTGAATGCAGGTGTGACATCTTTTTTAGATAATACCCTTGCTTTAGAGTTACTTTATGAAAACAGTATGGTTTCAGGATTAAGGGTCAAATTAAAAAATGGAGAAAAAGAAGAAATAAGCGCTAAAATAGTTATAGATGCTTCTGGGTTCTATTCACCATTAAGGAAGACTATAAGAAGTAATATTGTTGAAAAAATAATTCCAAAGGAAGATAGTATATTGTGTTACCGAGAAATAGTCAAATTTTCTCCATCTGAACATATAGTACAAGATCCAGAATATATAACTATTATTTTGGACAAAAAAAGAGCTCCTGGTGGTTATATTTGGTATTTCCCAAAAAATGAGACTTCGATTAATATCGGATTAGGAGTATTTATGGATTATAAAGGTAAAGTTAAAGATTTTTATCAAAACAATGTATTCAGAACTTATATTAAGACTTCAAAATATGAAATACTCTCATCTGGTGGTGGTGTTGTACCGGTTAGGCGTCCATTATGGTCATGTGCGGATGATGGGATAATGCTAATAGGGGATGCTGCGTGTCAAGTTAATCCTTTGCATGGGGGAGGTATTGATCCTTCGATGAGGGGAGGTTATTTCGCTGCCAATGTAGCATTTGAAGCAATCCAAAAAGGAGATTATACTCTAAAATCTTTATGGAAATACAATGTTGATGTGATGAGAAGTTTTGGAGCGGATTATGCTTCCTTAGATTTATTAAGACAAGTACTTCAAGTCCTTACAAATGATGAACTTAATTTTGGATTAGGTAAGGAATTGTTATCAGGTGAGGAAATTTTAGAGATCTCATCTACCGGTGGCCTTAACTTATCCCTGTTTGATATGGCTTCTAAAATTATCAAAGGGATATCAAAACCGGATTTGCTGTTAGATTTAAATTATCTTCGGATAAGAATGAAAGAAATATCTTCAATTTATAAGAGATTTCCAATCGATATGAATGATTTCGAAAGATGGAAGAATAGTGTAATAGAAGTTCAAAATAAAGTTAAAAAAATGTTAATAAATACAAAAAATTAATTATAACTAATTGAAACAAGTGGTAAATGTTTTGTCAAGCAAAATTAATGAATTCAGTACTTATGAGTACATCATAAATAAATTAAATAAGGAAGGAGCCTTACATTTTTCCTTAATCGATCCTGATCCTACTAAGCAAAGCACAAAAAAAGCCGCAAAAATGGCCAAACATGCTGTAGAAGCAGGAACAGATGCAATTCTTATAGGTGGGAGCACTGTTTTTGATCAAAGATTTGTAGATGATACCATCATTGCGATTAAGGAAGCTGTGAATGTTCCTGTAATCATTTTTCCTGGTGGGATATCAAATGTTTCAAGAGAAGCGGATGCTATTCTTTTCATGTCTCTATTAAATTCGGAAGATCCCTATTTCATTATTGGTCAACAAGCACTTGCATCATATACCGTTAAAACAGCTGATTTAGAACCTATATCTACTGGTTATTTGATCATCGAACCAGGAGCTACTGCGGGATGGATAGGAAGAGCTAAGTTACTTCCAAGAAAGAAACCAAAATTAACAGCAGCATATTCATTAGCAGCAGAAATGTTTGGTTTTAAAATGATATATTTAGAAGCTGGGTCTGGTGGTGAAAGAATACCTACAGATATTATTCAAGTCTGCTCTAATTTTGTTAATATTCCCATTATTACAGGTGGTGGTGTTAATTCAAAAGAAGTAGCCAGAGAATTTGTAAAAGCTGGAGCGGACATCATTGTTATGGGTACGTTTCTAGAAGATAATATATTAAAGGATAATGGGAATTCCCTTAAAGTCATCATTAGTGAAATAAAAAAAACCGGAAAAGAATGTCCGAAAAACTATTGTTTAAAATAATTATCCCTTGGTGTTTTAGATTTGAAGTTGAAGGATGCTATTGAAATACTTCGACCCATTAATTGTTTAATGGGTGCCTTAACAGTAATAATCGGTTTGTTAAATACAAGAAATTCTATCCCAATACCTTTATTTGTTTCTAATTTCATTTTAGGAACTTTAACTTATATATTTCTAGCAGGTTCGGGAATGGTAATTAATGATTTTTATGATTATGAAATTGATAAAATAAATCGACCAGAACGACCTATACCCAGAGGATCTATTAGTCTAAATCAAGCAAAAATATTGTTTTTTACATATTTATCAATTGGGCTACTCCTTAGTGTACTTAACGTTTTAATATTTAATTTAAATTATATTATCGTTGTTATAGCTGCATTTTTTGGATTTATAGCCTGGGTTTATGCAAAATGGGGTAAAAAAAGTGGATTTCCAGGAAATATAATTGTTAGCATTTCATTTTCTATTGGTATGGTTTATGGAGCATTACTAAATAGCTCAACGATTCCCAATTATATTTATTATTTCTTTTTAACTGCGTTTTTTCTTCTTTTATCGCGAGAGATAATTAAGGGAGGTGAGGATATTGAGGGAGATAAGAAGGAAGGAGTAAAAACACTTGCTATTCGGATTGGTACAAAAAAAGCAACCTCTTACAGTATGATTTCATCACTTCTTGCTGTAATTTTCTTCATTTTACCTCTCTTTACAAATATAATAAATCCTCTCCTATTTTTAATTACAATGAGCTCTGGATTAATAATTGTAGTTTTTTCAATTTATCTAATGATTAAATCAACGATGGAAAGAAAAGATTTTAAACGTATAAGCTTATTTTTAAAAATAGGAGCACTATTAGGATTATTATCATTTGTTTTTGCAAGTTTATGAGTTAAACCTCTTTAAAAATCTTATAATATCCTCAATTTTCTTTTTTGTAACAAGTTCTTGAAGAGAAGCCATACTGTTTTTATCCAAGTTATGAGGAAAAGTACTAATCAAACCTCTTATTTGAGTCAGACCCAGATATTTTCTTGTATAGTTAGCGTTTGAATATTTATATGTTGTTAGAAATTCACTATCTAACGAGTACCTGAAATGTTCTAGTAAAGTATTAAAATATTCTCTCAGTAAATTTTGATGAGAAATAGAAACTTGGGGAAATAGAAAAAGATGTATGGGGTGAGTGCGATAGGTATTTCCAGATACATAAATACCACTAACATTGAAATAATCTTGAATTAGTCCTAATCCTACTCTTCCATTATCAGAACCACTGTCAACTGTCTTCGTGTATAAGATATTTGATTGTATTTTGTTCTTTAGTTCTTCATTAATCTTAATGTCTAATCTTCTATATTCATGATGTTCATACTTATTTGCATCAATTACCTCAACTCGATGGTGACCTTTATTTTGCTTAACTTCATCATTTGTTAAGTAAAATTTTACTTTAAGTGGGTTTTTTCTCTTATAAGTTTCTACAAATTCATCAAAAAGAGAACCAGCTCGATATTTATATTTAGGATTTAATTTAAAATTTCGATTTAAAATAATATCTTTTTTTTTAATTTTAATTCCAGTAAACTCTTGTATATTGGTTGAAGGTATCTGTTTTTTACTAAACAAACCTATGCAAATGTTTGTTCCAGTAAATTCAAATACTTGAGTTTCGAAAATTATCATTTTAATAATTTGGTACTTTTTAAGGAAATCCATTCGAAACTGATTTGATACAGATGATCCAAAGAGAAAGTTTGAAGGAATAATGTAGATTAGATTCTGAATATCGTTTCTTAAATCACTCATCATGGCAATTTGATATAAATCTTGATATCCTTCATTTTTTTCTTGAAAGTATTTCAAATATTCTTTCGTTTCAATATGTTTCGTTATATATCCAAGATATAAGTAAGGGGGATTTGTAATATGATATATAGGATATTTTTTCTTTTTTAATGATTCAGGGAAATTATGTAGATTATCTCTCACCTTAATATTATTTTTAGCAACATTTTCAGGGATTCCGTAAGAAATCGCGTTATCTATGCATTTATTAATCATTTCTTGGTGAATATCAAAAAGAAAAATATGCTCACTGAAAAATTTAATTCTTTGCTCTTGATAAAACTCTTTTAAAATGGGTAAAATAAGATTACCTTCTCCAGCAAATAAATCTACCCACAAATATTCATTCAATTTATCCTTAATAAAAGGAAAAATGAATTCCTTAAACAAATCTTTTGAAGTTAAATGAATTCCGTATTGTCGCCGAAATCTCTTTTTATCGTTTTCAGTAGAATCCATGATAATCTGTGCATTATAATGACGTATTGATTAATATAAGGATTAGGTTTTAAAATCTAAATCGAAAAATTGGTCTCCAAATTTTTAATAAATGATTATGGATAATCTCTATTTAAATACAATTTAACTAAAGCAAAAAAGATATGTGATTTAAATGAGTGTAGTAAAAAATCTATTATTAGTCGATTTTCTTGCTCAAGTAAAGAAGAAATTGCCCGAATGGTTAAAGTGGAAGGAAGAAGAACTTAAATCTATTATTGATGATCTAGAAGCTCAAATAATGAATGAAGCTCGTATAATCGCGGCTGGAGATGAACCAAGTGATAATGATATTCGAGATGCGATTATGAACTTTGGAACTCCCGAAAGCATCGCTAAACCATACAAATCGCGGGGGACTCCCAAATTTTTCCTTACTCAAGAATTATTCGAATTTTATGTACGAAGTCTTTTCTTCTTTTTTGGACTTATAATCTTTATTAACATCATAGTGTCAATTTTCAGATTCTTCATTACCCCTTGGTGGAATGTATTGGGAGATATGTTTGGGGGCATGTGGGTTGGATGTTTAATTGCTGCAGTATTTATCACTGTGGTATTTGTTTATTTTTCAATGGAAGGATTCTTACCGGAAGATTTTGGAATTATTCCTAAAAGGCTCGCTTTAATTTTCCCTTTCAATCTCACAGAAGAAGAAATTGAAGAAAATAGAAGATATACACAGATGAAAATAGAGGAAATCCATCTAAATAGAGAAGCAAAATTGGAAAAGGCTAAATCTCGAGTTAGTGAGAGATTTGCTGAAGCTCAATTAATTCGAGAAGAAAAACATAGTGAAGCAAGAATCTTGAGGAGACAAAAAGCTGCTGAAGCAAAAGCTTTACGAAAACAAAAAGTTGCTGAAGCTAAAGAAAAACAGAGTCTCAAGAAAAAATATCCTGTCACGGTTGGAGACCTAGTGTTTGGAGCTGTAGGAGGAATAATTTTTGGCTTACTTCTCATCCTTCAACCATTTGCGGATATAACTGGATTATTTGATCCTGCTTTTCTAAATTGGATTAAATTATTTGGTTTATTAATCTTCATTAGTGGATTATTTAGTTTAGTTCGATTAGCTATGGGTGTAAGGAACCATACCGGTCAACAAATCATGCTTGCATTACTAGCAGGCTATAATTTGATCTTTATTCCGTTATTCTTGTTATTGCTAAACCAACCTGAAATATTTCCTATTTCATTATTTTCTGGTGGTATAATTTCAAGTATAACTGTGGATCCAAGCTCATTGGCTTACGTTATATATTTCTGGGTAATTATTCTCATTTGTATAGGAACGATAGCAGGAATGATTGAAAACATCTATAAAATTACCAAACTTCAAAATCTGAAAAAGGATTATTAAATTTTATTTATATTTTTTTCTTTCTTATTTTTATTTAATGTGTGCATACAAAAAGAGTAAATCTAATTTCATTTGGAAATTTGCTAAAGCTCTTGTTGATCCAAAATTAGTTAGAATTGTTATAATAATTAACTTGTACACTTTTATTCCGGGGTTAATATTATCCATTTTAATAGCTAACTTCTTTGGTCCTCAAGGATATAACATTTGGGATAACTTCATCAGTGATCTAGGATCGATTACCCACACTCCAGCCCCCTTCATATTTGATTTTATAATAATATTTGGAGCTATTCTTACAA
>JAGXNQ010000150.1 GCA_019894955.1 Promethearchaeota archaeon
GTCTTTGTATTTCCATTTAAGAAATCTTTTAAGAACTTTTTTTGTATCGTTTTGAGTATGGATTGAAAGTCCTTGTTTATTTAGATATCTTAAAAAATCATGGATATCTTCTAATTTGAGATTATTTAATTTCTTCTTGAAGAATCCATCAATAAACCTGTACTTGTACTCAATCTTCTTTAGATGAATTTTCTTAACGTAAATGTAGAGCCCTACTGATTAAAGAATCATAACATCCTCGTGACATGTGTATATTATTTCAATTTTAGTAGAGTGAACTTCACTTTCTATTTAACGACATTTTTACCTTGGAAGGGTTGTTGAAAGTTCTCACATCAAAGTCGAAGATTTGTTTGATTGGTGAAGGAGGTGTAGGAAAAACTTCTCTATTATCTCTCCTTCAAGGACGAGAAGTATTAGAAAAACGAGTTCCTACAGTAGGTCTTGAAGTTGAAGATTCCACTTTAAATGGCACTAATTGCTCAATTTGGGATTTAGCAGGTCAAGAACGATTTAAATTCATGTGGCAAGATTTTTTAAGAGGAGCAGGTTTAGCTGTTTTAGTTTGTGATTCTACAGACAAAAATATGGATAAAACAAAAGAAATCTATGATAGGTTTATAAGGAACATTGGTACGAAGATAATTGCTATTGCGAATAAACAAGATCTCCCTGGTGCTCTTACTGCACAACAAGTTCAAAAAAAATTAGGGGGTATAAAAACCTATGGAATGTCAGCTATTCGTCCTGAATTGAGGCAAAGAATGAGAGAGATTTTAGAGTACGAGACTTCTACAATCTAAAACCTACTATCACTTCACCATTTTCTCACAAATTGTAAAAATCCAATTATAATTACTATTGTAGTATAATTATTTACTGTTCGGGTAGAAATATTTTCATTGTATTTAGAAGAGTTGTAAATGCTTTTGTTGCGGTTTCAATTTCTTGGTTTCTGATTGAAATATCTCCGGATAAAGATTTCCATAATACTTCTATAATTTCATCAAGACTCATCTTATTACTTAACCAGACATATGCAACTATTGCTTCAACAGTATCTGCCATGTCATGTGCATCCCCTCTATTTTTTGCAAAAGGTTTTAAATCAGCATTTTTTAACGCTTCAGCAAGAATCTTTTTACTAACTTTAAGCCCCGTTCTGATGGTTCTATTATTTGAATTATCGCGTGTTAAATAAATTGATTTTGCCATAGAGTAGGTAAGATTAATAATACTATCTCCTAACTTTGCTAAACCTTTATCTGTTCCAATGGTTTTTCGGGATAAATGTTGGTTTAGATCATCAAGTAAAAAGTTAAATGTCATTAAAATCAGTTATTTATTTCTAAATGAAATAGAAAATATGAGTAAATTATATTAATTTTTTAAATATTTCATATGCTTCTTGACCCTCATTTCTGAGTGACTCAATTGATTCAAATAAGATATCCATGATTTTATATCCGTCCTCCAATCGAATGAAAATTTCTGCTGGTTTTATTGTAGTAATTCTATATGCTGCTGAAATTACGCCGTTTAAAGGGAGTAATTGTTTTACTAAAGCATTGCAGAAACCATGGGTTTGCCCTTTTAATAATAACACGTGGTCATTTTCGTTTAATCCCTTGGTGAGTTCAAGACTTACGTGTTTATAATCTTTTTTCTCAATTATTTCTTCTTCTTCTTCCTCGAAGTCTTCATCTTCTTCTGAGTCTTCTTTATCTTCATCTCCAAGAGATAAATCTTGATCTACATCACTTTCATCTTCTACTATAGGAGGTTTTTTTGCCATTTACAATGCACCTATTATTGAGAGTTAATAAATCTAATATTGTCTAAAATAAATGTTTTTTGGTTTATAATTCTCTGAGAGGGCTTGGATCCTTCAAGAAGACAAATAACGATTCGCCAATTCTCTTAATCGTTCGGTAGCAAGATATTGAAGATCTCGTGATCCAAATATCGTGATTTTGACAGATTTTCCCTCAATTGAACAGTTCAAAGTAAGATAGTTAATTTTTTTTTGAATTTCTTCGAGGAATTGGATAACATTTTCAAGTTTACCACTTGAATTATAGAAATGAATGACTTTTCGCCCGCCCTTTCTTGCCATATTTAGACATCTTAAATTTTACTTTGAATTTGAATGGAATGAAAACAATTTTTTTTTTTAATATTTGAGTTTTTCAGAGACATTTCGATAATCTGAAGCAATTTTTCTTGATTCGACATTACCGCACCTGGTGCATCTCAACTTGTTAAATCCTATCTTTTCCAATGGTGTCCCGCATATGATGCAGTCTGCATGGATAACGCCCAAATTATTACCAGAAGTACTTAATTTGTATTCATTTTGTTCTTTTTCAATTACTTTTGCTCTGACAATATCTGTGGTTTGGTAAGCATCGGCTATTTTTTCAACATATTTATTTGAAATTTGAGACACGTGAATATTGCCAAAGTATGAACTATTAAAATGAAGTTTGTGATTTATTGCTTGAAAATTAAGTCCCACCGAATATTTTCTTAAGAAAAGTATCGTTCCTATGATGGTATCTCCCATCTTAATAGTTTTTCTATCCTCGTCTTGATGACTTCTTATCTCAATTTCTCTTTTATTCTCGTCAATTGAGACAATACCTGATTTAGTAGCATAGATACTTCCATCTTTGGTATAAGTTGAATGTTTATCTGGTAAGTACTCTTCTACCACACCTAAATACTGACCAGCAATCACAATTTCATTTGTTTTAATCGATTCTTTCATGATGTTCAGTTCTGTTTTTCTAATTATCTCAATTTTATTATATTAATAAAAACAAATAAATTTATTCATTATGTTTCATGAGATTTAACCAGAGCGAGTAATTTAGGAGATTAGTATTAATAAAAAAGAATTAATTTCGATAATTCAATCGACAGCGCCATTCTCAGAGCCTAAAGTTGAATTTGAGCAATATTGTATCGATGCGGTGAGTGCTGCTGATATTATCTATTTTGCGGGATTTGAGTTTAACGACATTGATAATAATTTAATTATAGATTTAGGTTCAGGAACAGGAAGATTATCAATTGCAAGTGCGTATCTTAGTGCAAATCAAGTAATTGGAATTGATTTTGATTGGTCTGCGATCAAGATTTTTAAACAGAATATAAGTGATCTTGGTTTGAATCACCTTATTAATCCAATATGTACGAATGTATCTAATTTTGAATTCAGTAAAAATATTCTACCGGATTCTCTGAAAATCACTACGATAATGAATCCGCCATTTGGAGTACAAAAGAAAACAGCAGATAGGGCCTTCCTTTTAAAAGCTTTTAATTTTTCAGATACCATTTATACGATTCACCTACACAATAAAAAAGTACATGAATTTCTTTCAAAATTTATAAGTAAAAATGGTTGGAAAATTAATTACGCATTTCCTTTTAAGATGAAATTAGAGAAAACATTTCCTTTTCACAGTCAAAAAAAGAAGGATATAGATGTTAAAATATATCGAATTATTAAAAAATAGAGATAAAAATAAGTTTATTGATAATTTTTCCACGAATCGAGAGATCCTGTATAACTTGCATTATCCCCTAAAAGTTCCTCTATTCGTAATAGTTGATTATATTTAGAATTTCGGTCACTCCTGCAAGGTGCTCCACTTTTAATTTGACCCGTACCTAATCCCACAACCAAATCCGCTATGAATGGATCTTCTGTTTCTCCAGAGCGATGCGAAACCATTACATTAAATTTATTGTCAAATGCCATTTTACATGCTTTAATAGCTTCAGTCAAGCTACCAATTTGATTAACTTTTAGTAAAAGTGCGTTTCCGGCTTTTTCTTGAATCGCTTTTTGGAGTATGTTTATATTAGTAACTGTCAAATCATCATCAACAATTTGAATTGACTTATCTACTTTTGCAGTTAAATTTGAAAATCCCCGAAATGCTTGTTGATCGAATGGGTCTTCTATCGATTTAATGTAAGGAAAATCGTCTATCATGTCTAAGTAATACTGTAGTAGTTCGGTTTCACTTAACTTTTTTCCATCTATATCATAGATCGTTCCATCATAAAATTCACTTGCAGCTGCATCCATTCCTAAAACAAAATCTGTATTCATAAAAAATCCTGAACCTTCAATTGCTTCAACAATGACTTCAACAGCTTCTTTAGTACTTGATAAATTGGGTGCAAATCCTCCTTCATCTCCGACGTTAACAGCTGTTTTTCCATATTTTTCGCTTAAAATACTTTTTAAATTTTGATAAACTTCAGCAACATTTTGCATGGCTTGTGAAAAAGAATTTGCACCAATGGGTAGGATCATGAATTCTTGTATCGATAAATTATTTCCAGCATGTTTTCCGCCGTTTATTATATTACAGCAAGGTAAAGGTAATAGATAATCCTTTCTTGATTTATTATGGCTTAATTCATATAGGTGTTCAAACAATGGTTTGTCAAGAAGTCGAGCGGCTAATTTTGATGTTGCTAGTGAAACTGATAAGATTGCATTTGCTCCCAATTCACTCTTATTATCCGTACCATCTATTTTGATCATTTCTAAATCAATCTTTTCTTGTTCACGTACATCAAAACCTATTAATTTTTTTGCCAATATTTCATTTACATTTGCAACAGCTTTAGTTACATGCTTTCCTAAAAAAGCACTCCCACCATCTCTCAATTCTAATGCTTCTAAAATGCCTGTAGATGCCCCAGATGGTACAGACGAGCGCATAAAGACATCTCCCGCAAAAACATCAGTTTCGACAGTTGGATTTCCTCGTGAATCTAATATCCATCGAGATTTTATTTTTGAAATTTTAAAATCTGTCATATTAATCTCCAAATAATCAGTTTTATGAAATTTGATAAATAAAGAAATTTAATTTCTTAAGAGAATTATTTATATAATATAATAAATCTTCAATTCTATTTAGTTATACCATAAATAAAATAATGCCAGATAATAAAAACAGACCTTGGGTTGAAAAGTATCGACCCCGCACACTAAATCAAGTTACAAATCAAAAAGGGATAATAGGAAGATTAAAACAGTTTGTTAATGATAAATCAATGCCTCATCTGATCTTTGCAGGTCCTGCAGGGACAGGTAAGACAACATCAGCATTAGCCATGGTTAGAGAGATATATAGAAAGAAAATGGCTATAAATATTAATTATTTAGAATTAAATGCCAGTGATGCAAGGGGTATTAACGTTATTAGGACATATATTAAGGATTTCGCGAAGTCAAAACCTCCTTTAGACATTCCTTTTAAAATCCTCATTTTAGATGAAGCAGATAACATGACTTCGAGTGCTCAACAGGCATTAAGAAGAACAATGGAAAAGTACACAAAAAATTGCCGCATGATATTAATATGCAATTACTCCAATAAAATCATCCCTCCCATTCAATCTCGATGTGTTGTATTTCGATTTTCGTCCTTAAATCAAGAAGATATTAAAGAAAGAGTGAAATATGTTGCTTCACAAGAGAATTTATCATTAACTCCAGATGGCTTATCTTCATTAGTTCAAGTATCTCATGGAGATTGCAGAAGAGCAATTAATTATTTGCAGTCGTGTGGAACTATATCTAAAGAAATTGATCAAGAAACAGTATTTAGAGTAGCAGGAGAAGTTCCATCTAATAAAACTACTAACATACTTAAAGCAGCTTTACAAGGTAAATTACAATTATCCATAAAACTTTTAGAAGAAATCGTGAATGAATATGGGCTCTCTGGAATTAATATCATTAAAAACATATATCGAGAGTTATATGACCTTGAGATTTCCGAAGATAAAAAGATAGAACTTTCAAAAATTCTCGCAGAATTTGAATATCGGTTGAGCCAAGGAGCAACAGAAGAGATCCAACTGAAAGCATTATTAGCTAAGATCGTCTTGCTCCATGATGTGAAATAATCGGGATTTCAAATCAAATTTTTCTAGGCTTTTTAATAAAAATGTTTTCATTCGTTCTACTGATTTCTTATCAATTTCAAATCTCAAATTTTGACCATAATCTACATCCCATAATATTAAACCATTGGCATCCGCAGGTCTGTACGAAAATTCTTTTGATGAATCAAAAAGTAGCAGAAAATCATCATAGGAGGTCTGATTTCTCCCTAATTCAAGGATTTTTGTCATCATTCTCCTAATTTGCTGTCTTAAAAATGCCCTACTTTTGAAATCGAATATCAAAAAGTGCTCGTGCTTCTCAAATCGAGCAATTGTTAAATCCCTTAATGCGACAACTTCCTCTATATCTTTTTTTGAGAAATTCGTAAAATCGTGTCTACCGACCAAATCCTTACACGCTTTTCTCATTATATCTAAATTTATGTTTGAATCATTGGAATAAATTGGAAAAAGATATTTATAATGTCGACACACAGCATTAAAACGAGATGAAAAATCTTGTGGGACTCCAGTTTTTGCCCATATCCCTATATCCTTAGGTAAAACTGAATTAATTTCCATTAAAATAGGATTTTTTTTTGCAATGAAAGAAAATGCTGCCCCTCTTGCGGATACGTACCTATCTGTTCGACTAGCAACTTCAAATCCAGAGTTTCTAACATCTATAATGTATTTTTTTTTCATTAATGCATTAATAATGCATTTTTCAATAGTAATATGATTTAATTGTCTTTGTGAACCATAATAATTCTTACCAATAT
>JAGXNQ010000151.1 GCA_019894955.1 Promethearchaeota archaeon
CCTGAATTTAGGGAAAACAACGGAAACTTTGTTCATGGAACCATTGAACTCATTGGAAAATCCTTGATATTTATAAATCTCTTTGAAGTTTCAATTAGCACGCATTTTTGACCATTTTCTATACCGTATTTAAACGACCTAAGCCTTTCGTCAAGATAGTAAGTTATATTTGTGGCATTTTTATTCTTTTCGTAAAATAAACGATCAAGAGCAATTCTATCGACTATATAGGGGTGCTCTTTACCCGATAATTTAATGAAATTTCCCAATGGGTTAACTAATTTTGCCGTATTAACACGGTTTAGCACGATCTCTTCAGGAAGTTGAATTAGTTGTGCCAATTTTTGAGAAATAATACCAGCACATTGAAATGGTAAGCCAATATCCTTGTGTTCCTCGAGAACTAGAATTTTCATATCTGATTTAGATAATAAATAAGCTAAATAATTTCCAGCAATACTTGCGCCAACAATGCATATATCAAAATTTTCCATATTTCTTTCTTCCATTATAAGATGGTATGTTAAATACAAATTAGAATATTTTGATAATTCGATTTATATACAAAAAAGTCCTACTATGATTATGAAGTATGGATATTTTGTTCGGTCAGTTTTAAGTTACCCAGAAATAAGGGATTTGACGTTAAAAGTAGAACGATTGGGTTTTGAATCAGCTCATATAAATGATCACATGTTCCAAGGCTATTTAGAAGCTATGATGCTAACATCTGCTTTAGCAGTAGAAACATCGAAAATAAAGCTTGGACATGTAGTATTATGTAATTCATTTCGAAATCCTGCTTATTTGGCTAAGATGATATGTACTTTAGACAACATTTCAAATGGAAGAGCTTTTTTTTGGCTTGGGGCAGGATGGAATGAACCTGAATATAAAGGATATGGATATCCATTCCCTTCTGCCAGACAAAGGGTCGATGAACTTGAAGAATCATTAATAATCTATAAGAAACTTTTTACTGAAAAAAAATCAGATTTTGAAGGTAAATTCTGGAAGCTAGAAAAAAATCTAAATCTTCCTAAATCTATTCAAAAACCTTATCCACAATTAGTGCTTGGAACATCAGGAAAAAGAATGATAGACATAGCATGTCGAGAAGCTGATGGCATTAATTTACTCGATGTAAAACCTGACAAACTCCCCGATTATATCAATATTGTTAAAGATAATCTAAAAAAATACAATAGAGACGTGTCTGAATTTGAAATTTCCATTTGTAGTACTATAACTCTGGTAGACAACCAACAAGAAATGGATAATTTAGAAATAAAATATAATTCCATTGGAAATCTATACATGGGTTATTCCGAGGACGTGAAGGAAGAGATGGATAACCTTGAAGCATTGGGTATTGACAAGATGATGCTTTGGGGTGTACAAAAATCAAAACAGTCAGAGACTATAAAAGATCCTCTGGAGACTTTCGCTAATAAAATAATGAAATAAATTTATGATTAATCCTTTCGATAACCAAGATCCATCATCATTCCGTAGACGAATCCCAAAGCGATTCCTTTAAAAATAGAATTATTTTCCATTGCTAGATCAGTTCTTGGGATTAATATAGGCAATATTTGCTCAAGTACATAACTTGTTTCTGGTTTTTCGTTGTAATATTTAATTACTGCTTCCCTAAAATCTTTTAAAAAAGTTTCATGGTCTAAAAGCAACTTACGAACATTTTCTTTCCCATTAACAACTCCAAAATGACCGAATCCAGCTTTCGCGGGAAAAATATTTTTAAGATTTCTTAAAGTTGTCATAAATTCATCGTGATTAAAATATACTGGCATAGATGTTGGCATAGTAATTAATTCTGAAGAATGATAAATCGTTCCCACGCTTTCTCCAAATTGTATAAAATCAACTATATTATCTTTAACGAAAATAGGGCATTGATGATCTGGAGTATGTCCTGGAGTTTTTAAAATGCCCAATTTGACTTCTGTATCATTAATTCTGAAAGAGTCTATAAAATCTAAATCATTTGGTATTGAACTAAAGTTAGTGCTAGGTTCTATTATATGAAATGCATTTTCTTCTATAGGTTTCATTATACCTATTAAATTTCCATAAGTCCGCTTTCCGCGAGCCAAATGTTCTTCATAATTGTTAAGTAATTCTTTGGTTTTTTGGTTTGTAAGGATTTTAACTTCTGGGTTGTAATCTTTTAGAATCTCGTAAAGTTGCCATGCCCCCCCCACATGATCAAAATGATGATGTGTTGTAATGATATATTTAAATGAGTTTAAGTCAATTTTTAACTTTTTTAAAGATCTCAAGAGCCGTTTCGTATCTAAAGAGGACCCACAATCAATTATTACGCTTGAGTCGTCAAATTGAGCCACAAAGATGGAGAGCATTCGGGGGGCTCCATAAGCTTTTACATCTATATGATATATATAATCATTGATCTTCCCAGTCTCAATCGTGATTAAGTTTTGTACCATAAAAATAAAAAAGAAAAATCGAATAAGAAATATTTTATTTCTTGTTAAATCTGTTAAAAATTACCATATTCACTAAAAAAGTTAAGAAATAAGAAAAAAGCTAGTTATAATTGAAATTTCTGGTGCCAGAATTTCATTTTCACTCTCAAATCATCACGTTCGGATTGGCTAAGCACAAAAGATTTTGATTTTAACGTAGATGTCATCGCGTTTACATTTTTCAGAACACTGTTATATCCTTCTAATTTTATATATTCACTCTGGAATTTTTCCAAAGCAGCAGCTATTTCAATACCAGTTAAGGAGTCTATATTTTCAAAAATCAGATCGAATTGCTTTCCTAGAATTCCTGTCTTGTCAGTTTTATGTTCGTGTGGAGGTAACTCTTCTTTAGGAGCGGTCTCCATCATTGGTTGTTCAGCTATTTTTTCTTTCAGAGGTTCTTGTGTAAGATTTGCTTTGATAGAGTGAACAACTTCCTTCCTTGCGGACATCCAAGCTTCTTCAAGGATTGGGACGAAGATTTTAATGTGTTCTTCAATTATACTCCCGAGTCCCGCTATTTCAGTGACTGAATCACCCCTGATTTCGGTTTTTGATAAAACACACACGATAACCTCTTCGTAGTCCCGGTTGATACCCCATAAGTTTTGTAAACCTCTATGTCTATAATCTACATTGTCCATCTGGTCTAATTGATTAATTATAGATAGATGATCTTGATTGGAGAGATCAATACTTGAAGCAATCCTGAAATTTATGCGTGTAGGTCTCTCTTTTATGGCATTAATATCCACATCGGTTATTTGTGGAGCTACAATCAAAACTCTCATTTTAGCTTTGGATATCTCATCATTGATATGTGCTTTTGCGCTTTCTGGAGAACGAATGAACCAAATATCTTTCATTGTTAATCCTTCCCCAAATTTAGCTTGATCCCAGAACTCTTTAGTAACTTTTTCTGACCGTTCTAATTTTTTCAAAATATCACTTAATGTGTTATCCAATGTGGAAACAATCTGGTTTGAAAACATATCTTTTAAATCTCCAAAAGATTCAAAAACTCCTCCTGAAATACCATCTATTTTTGATTCAGCCGTTAAGACAGCTTTATTGAAGTTTTCCGTAATACTTTCAAAAATCTTTTCTTTGTCTTCTTCAGATTTCGCGGTTATTCCATCCAGGTTTTTTACTGTTTTTTGAATTGTATCCTTGATTTTATCAAGTATCTCCGTGTTTATCCCCCCCGCTGCAACTGTTGTTTTCTTTAATTCATCTGAAAAGGTCATTTGATTAACACTGAGTTGAACATTAATGTTATCAATAATATCTTGTAATCGAGAATCAACTATTTTTTCAATAACTTGGTCGACAGTTGATTGAATCACACCGAGTCGTAATTTTTGAAGGTTTTGCGAAATAGTTGTTTTTATTGTACCAAATTCGTCTTTCAGTTCTTTAAGTTGTCCTTTTATTATTTGATTGGTGTTTTCATTTATCTTTTGAAACTGAGTTGTTAAATCACTTGAATGCGGTTCAATTGCTTCACCACTAGAGCTCTCAAGAAGTGAGATATCATCAGTTATACCCCGGATTTGTTCCATGACAGCCATTGTCTCATTAAATTCTTCTTTCTGTGATTTAATTTGAGAGAGCATGTTATCTTTAAGTTCTTTCATCAATTCATTAGGTACAGTAGGAGTAACAGGCTGAGATGATTTTTCAATCTTTCCTGTTGTTGTTTCTAATTTTTTGAAAGATTGATCTAATTGTTTGGGGATATCTGATTTTATATCTGAAATGTATTGGTGAAAGTTTTGGAGTTGTGCTACTAAGGCAGCATATGGGGGTAAAGCAGCATAGTGTGGTTTTGCCCCAACAATCTCTTTAAATAATCCTTTTTCTACGAATTTCTTTGCAATCTTTTGGCAATCTTCTTTAGATCTATTAATCAGTATGGCCATTTCTCCTATAGACACAGCTTCACGTCCAGTTGTTCGGAAGTATAATTCGACCTCGTCTGATGATAGATCTAGTTCACTGAGAACTTGTTTGGTTAATTCTTCTGAAAATTTAACATCCCTTTCTTTAGTAAGTTCTTTGATCTTAAAATTTTCCACTTCTAAATATTGATTAAAATACGCGACCAAAATATGATTAGGATCACCATGTTCTATTTCTTTCTTAATTGGGAATTTTGAAACCTTCTTATATTCATCCGCTGTGATTTTAAATTTAAGTTCAGTAAGGCATAATTTACAAGTATACGGAATTTCGACTTCATCTTTCTCTTTAAATAAATACAACTTTTCTCATCTCCTCATTAAAATGTTATTTTTTCAGGGTAAGATACTTCTAGTAAATTTAAAGCTTTTTTTGCGATTTCTAAAGATATTTTTCCATCATCATCTTCCTGTCTATATGCTTCCCTAATTTTTGGAAGGAGAAACTCAGGGAAAATAGTAATTGGTTGTAAGTTAGTCAGTAATAATATCCAGCTTCTTTTATTCTCATCTTTAATTTCAGTGATTATATTCAATTTTTTCAGGTTATCGAGCAGGATTTCCGTGATCGCGAACTCACTAAAAACCTTAGGGATTTTATCCAAAGGATAATGGTTGCTTCTCATCAGAATAAAAAAGTCATAAATATCTGGATTGAGCATTATCGAAGCAATCTTCTTGGTTTCTTCAATTAGTTGAGTATATGGATCATAATTTGAGAAGTACTCTGCTGATTTTTGCTGAAAAATTTCTAAAAGATCATTATTGGTTTCTTTAAAATGTTTTAACAAGCTTTCATTTGGAACTCGTGCAATCATGATATCCTTAACCATGAATAAATATTCTCCTTGCTTAGTAATGACCCCTGTCTTCCTATCTTTTTCACCTTTAATCCAATCTCGCCTAATTAAATTTAATTCCAAAAAGGGTCTTAGCAAAATGTCAATGTTAGCAGTAGGTTTCATTTTTTCAATAACTTTCTTCATTTCATCTTTAGAAACTGGTCGCTCTCTTAAAAGTTCTAAAATCTTAATTCTTTCCTCACTATTATAGATTAGTGCTACTTTCTGTAATTTATCTAATGCGCTTAATCGTTCTACCTGAAAAATAGTATATTTCAATTCGTTTTTTAACCTTACATTAACATTTGAAATCAAGTCTAATTGCCGAGTGTTGTTAGCTTTTGCAAGACGTTCAAATATATCATTTAATCGTTTTGACATGGTTTTAATAAGATCTTCGAAAAGTTCTATCTCATCATCTAATTCGAATATGGATATGACAAGAAATTGCGTTCCATCAGGTATTTGTTTAAAATAAGACATTACCTGATAAGGAGTTTCTTTTAATCTGCCTTCGTAAAAATTGCTAAATCCGTACTTCATTCCAAACATTCCGACCGTGTGTTGGTAAAATGTTGCGAAAATATCATTTTCAATTATCAAATCGGAATAATTGTCTTCTTTAAATTTCTCATTCTGAAAGATAAGTTGAATAGGACTAAATTCGGGGTCAATTTCACCAGTGTCTTCTTTCTGATTTAGCTTAAACTGATATGTTAAAATTCCTTGAATCAATTTGATTTGCCTCTAATAGTCTATATAAGTTATTTTATTAAATTAAGATATATATAATTATCCTTTAAGTAATTCATCAAATTAAATTTAACCTACTTAGTAAATGATTTAAATTTTTTTATATTTCCTAGAAAATAGATACTCGATAATTTTGGAAAATTGTAGTAATATTTATACCCAATAAAGATTTAAGAATTAATTATAAATTCAAGACTGTAAATTATTAATATCAAAATTACTATATTCAATTTAATTAATGCGATTTTTTAACTAATTATAATTAAAAAAAGACCTGAAATATATTATGACTTATAAAAACTTAAGAAATACCTACAAAATGACGATTATCCTAATTCTCTTCATTTCAGGATTATTTATTTCTATACATCTAATGAATTCTACTTTTTCTAAAACAAGAGAAGAAATCATTAATCTTTCAAGAGAAGAATCTCACACTAATATTGAATGGCTGAAAAATTCAGAATTTGATAATACCGATTCATGGAACATAGTAGAAAATGGAGATTATACTGATTTGAATGGAGAAATAACTCAAGGTGTAGCAAACTATTATCTCTTAGGAGATGAAGGAGAGATGAAAATAGATAATGCCTTGAATGATTC
>JAGXNQ010000152.1 GCA_019894955.1 Promethearchaeota archaeon
GAGGGCCAATATCACCGGTAGTACTGTTATATGTCTCAGCTTCATCCACGGTGATTATTTTCCTGTTCCCATTATCATCAATCACTAAATCTACTGGAAGGAGGATTTTATCCTTAAATTTTTCATATGTTTCTTTTATCATGTCATGGTTCTCTTCCAAGTCTTTAGCAATGATTTTATGGTTTGGTTCTCCCATGTTTTTACCAAGTGCTTCAAATATCAATACAGCTGTCAATCCTGAACACAAAGCATAATCTAATTTATCACTTTCAAAGTTATATTTCATAGCTTTGAATTTATCAATTGCTTTTGCTCCACCGATAAGCATTGCCATTGGTTTATCAGGATTTTCAATAATTTTTTTTAAAGCACCTAATTCTTTATCGGTTATAGGTCCAGCAAGCATTTTTGGCCAGCCGACAATAGATGCATGAGCACGATGAGCTGCGCCAAATGCATCCACAATAACGTAATCTACTAAGGGAAACAATTTTTGTACTAATTCAGTTGCTTCAGCATCGGAGAAATTCTTATAATTTTTCATTTCTCCTTCAAATTTTCGTACATTATCAAGAACTAAAACCTCTCCAGGTTTTAAATCTTTAATTGCCTTAATCGCTTCCTCACCAAAAATATCTTTGACAAATTTTACGGGACGCTTTATTTCTTTCTCAATTTCTTTTGCATGCAAACTCAAGTCAGTAAAATCAGGTTTTCCCGGTCGTGATTGATGAGCTAAGATAACAACAGCACTTTTTTTAAAATGTTCATTTAATGCTGGTGCTAGTGCTCGAATTCGGGGTGAATCTCTAATTTCCATCTTATCAGTATCAATATTTGAGTTGATATCTACTCTGATAAGAACCTTTTTACCTTTTAGTTTTACATCTTTATAAGATGTGTAATCGATTTTCATTCAAACTACTCCTTATTTTTTTAGATTAAGAATGTAATCATATAATCTTGCATTGCACTTAAATTTTGATTAGTATTTAAGTTAAGTTATATTGTTTTTCCATCAATACAGCTACAGCATTTTATGGACGTTATTAAATTTACAGAAAAGTTTAAAGACTTTTAACAGCTTTTCAATTTGATATATATTCGCATAAAGGTGGTATGACTGGAAAATATTAGAGAGATACTTAATCGACTATTAGAAAAAAGATGCTCTATAGATGAAGCAGAGAAGCTCTTAAAAGCCAATTTAATTAAAGAAGTTGGAGATTTTGCTAAGCTAGATGTGCTTCGTAAAATGCGTACTGGAATTGTAGAAGTAATATATGCAGAAAATAAAACATCTGATATGATTTTGGAAATAATGAAATCTTTTTTAGAATCAAATAAGTTTGCAATTGTCTCGAGATTTACAGAACTCCAAAAAAAAGCCATACTTAGTGAATTTAGTAACAATCCTGAATTGAACATAGAATACAACGAGTTAGCAAGGATAATTATTGTTAAATTAAAGAGTTTTGAATTTAAAAAAAGAGATGGGTTTGTTGGCATAATTACTGCTGGAAGTTCAGATATTCCAGTAGCTGAAGAGGCAAAAGTAATTGCAGAGTCAATGGGATGTGAAGTTATTTCGAGTTATGATTTAGGAATAGCGGGAATCCATAGGTTATTTAACCCCTTAAGTGAAATGATAAAAAGGGGAGTTCATGTGATTATTGTATGTGCTGGAATGGAAGGAACCCTTCCAGGAGTCGTAGCTGCTCTAGTAGACATTCCCGTAATTGGGGTTCCCATTTCAAGTGGTTATGGCTTAGGTGAAAAAGGCATAGGGGCTTTAACAACAATGTTACAATCTTGTTCTCCTGGATTATTAGTGGTAAATATTGATAATGGGTTTGGTGCTGGAGCCTCAGCAGCTTTAATTGCTAATAAAATTACCGAATAATTTGGCCTATTTGAGTTTTATTTTCTGATACAATGTTTTTTTATGTTATTATTTATACAATCAAGGAAGATCTAATCCTAACACAAAGAATATATATATATATCAAAAATGAAGATTTTGCATAATTAAAATAAAAATTTAAAAAATCATAAATAAAAAAAAGTATATTAAGATGACACCTACACCAGCTTCATTAGAAGCTCTTTCGAAATTAAGACAATTAAATCCCGAAACTGGATGGTATATTGTTACCTTAATGGTAATAGTATTGTATATTTACGGAGTTGAAATTAAAAAAGCACGAGAAACAAAGAATTGGAGTACCGTGTTTGCCGGATTAACTCTCGTAGGTCTAGACCTCATAAATGAGATCTGGAATGGTCTAGTCTTTGCATTTACCAATTACTCAGCCTTTTGGACTACTCCCTCTGCAAGTGGATTCATAATATTAATTGGGTGGAATATTGAGATAGCTTTTATGTTTTCAATAGCCGGAATTGTATTTGCGAAATTTCTTCCCGATGATAAGAACAAGAAAATGTTTGGACTACCGAATAGATGGGCACTGGCAATTGGATTTACAATTTTCTCAGTCTTCGTTGAAATTTTATTGAATTGGGGTAATTATTTGGTATGGGAATACGTCTTTTGGAATTGGTATAATCCTATATTAATATTCCTAATCGGATACCTCCATTTTTACGTTGGCACTTTTTATGTCTATGACTTACCAGAGAGAAAAGATAAAATAAAAGTTATAGGAATAATATATGGTATCAGCATCATCCTATTGTGCATTTTTGGACCCTTACTTGGTCCATTAGGTGTATTTTAGAATATGCCCTTTCTTTTTTTTTTCTTAATTTTGCTCTTTATTTCTTTTTACTTAAACATATATTTAATTAATTCAAAACCTATTAAAGCCTACTCCATGATTCTACCACGAGTAAGATGTATTATTTATTAAAGATTTATCCGTTTTTTAATACCAAACATTTATTCTTTATGATCTAAAAGCTTATATAGGTAGATCTCTATAGTTTATATTGAATCTTATTCTATAATCTAAAACAAAAAAAAAATCTTGTTGGAGACTTATGGTCGCCGAAATCGATTATTTCGAAAAATCGAAAGTATTTTTTAAGGAAGGAGATGTTTCTGCAACATTAGAAAGCTACAAAAAAGTTATAGAGCATTTACACAATCAAAAGGAACATAAATTAGAAATCATAGAATTTCTTACAAAGATCCGAAAGTACTGCCAAGAAAATAATTTAATAATTGAAGAAGCTACAGTGCTTCGAGCACTCGGTAGAACACATTCTAAGTTCAAGAATCATATCGAAGGCTTGAAATTTTCATACCAAGCGTTAAAGATCCAGAAAAAACTTGGGAAGAAACAAGATGTAGCAGAAAGTTTGGGATTTTTGGCTGAAGACTTAGAAGTTTCTGGAAATTATGATGAGTGTATCAAAATTTTTAATGAAGCAAGCGAAATTTTTAAAGACTTAGGGAATTTAAGGAAGGTTAAGGAAATTGAAAAAGAAATAACTCGCTTAAAAGCTTTTTCTGAGACTATCATTGAAGACGAATATTTAATGAACAAATTTCACGTCGATAAATACTAAGAACATTACCTTCAAATTCATTACTATCCTTTTTTTTTACATTTCTTTAATTAGTTTCTGATAAAAATATTTAAGTTTCTCTTGAGCAAACATTTGAACTTTCTTAAGGGATAATCCTGTTAAATCACTTATTTTATTGAGATCTTCATATTCTGGCTTAATATTAACTAATTGTTTTTGATCTAATGTTTTAATATATGAAATTTTGTATCTTATTGGATAATTCGTCCCATTAATTTCGATCTCAATATTTTCATAAATTCTCTCAACACATACTCTATCAAAAGTGGTAAATCTAACTCCCAGTGTGCCTAATTCATCCAACAATATGTTAATTATTTCAAACTTATGTTCAGGAGAGCATAAAACTTTAATTATATTGCTAGGTCTTCTTTTTTTCGTCCAAGCAGGTATTATCTGAACATCTAATACATTCTCAGACTCTAATCTTTTCATGAGATGACCAATAACTTCCCCTGAGACATCATCAACATCCGTCTCAATAATTTCTATTTTTTCTATGTATTTCTCAAGATTATTAGTCAGACTCTCTCCATAAAAAATTCGAAATAAATTTGGAAAATTAGTGAAAGTCTTCTGTCCCGTGCTAAAGGAACTCTTTTCCACAGTCATATGAGGTTTTTCACACGTAAAAGTGAGATTTCTTAGCAATGCAGCTCCGGTAGGGGTTGTTAATTCATTATCAATGGGTCCAAAATGCACGGATATACCAGAATTTTCAATAATTTTAGAAGTAGCGGGTGCTGGAACAGGTAAGATTCCATGAGCAGTTTTTACAGTTCCTCCTCCTAAAGGGAGGTTACTAATTGAGATTTCTACTTCTTTCCTAAATACACCTAATATTTCCAATACTCTTGTCACTCCTAAAATATCTAATAGCGTATCAATAGAGCTTAATTCATGCAAATGGATTTCTTCAGCTAATTTTCCATGAACATCAGCTTCAGCGGTGATTAAAGAATCAAGGACGTTGTTAGCATAGTTTGTTGCATTCATTGAATACTTTTTTTCCTCCATAAATGCATTTAGTGCTTCTTTCAATGTTTTTGTAGAACGATGGTCTTTTTTTTCATTAATAGTTACTTCAAGCTGGTATGCTTCTATGCCAGATCGTCTAACTTTTGCTAAATTTACTTTAAAATTAACTATTCCTGAGATGAATTTTGAAATTTCATTGAGTTCATTTACTAATTCATCGGGATTTTCAATTAATCCTAAAAGTCCGGCAAGTAACATATCTCCAGACATCCCTGAATTTGACGTATCAATATATAAGATTTTCATTTACTTGCATCTCCTCTTTAAGGTAAACTTCAAAAAAAACTTCAAATTGAATATAAATTCTCCAGAAATACTAAAAAAATTAAATTGAAATAATTTTGTAATTATATAAGTATTAAGATTTAACAAAATTAAATTAAACTATTAATTTTTAAGGCTTGCTCATGAGTGAACTTCAAACTGTAAAGTGTTACTTAAATCAATTACCCGCTACGTTTTTAAAACTATTAGGAATCGATCCTCCTTTGAATACGATTTCTCCGCCAGTTCAAGATCTTTTAAATCTCTATGAGAGAGTTGATCGTATTAGCGTTAATCTGATTGATAATTTTGGATTATTTGAATTAACATATCATAAACCACAATTTCTAATTTCTAACTCGGAAGTAATGCTCTTATTATCAACTAGAAATCCTTATACACTTGGAGTTTTACATCAAATTATGTATGGAGGATTTGATGTTGAGCCTAATGGATTCCATTTACTAAAATTCTTGAACGATAACGACAAAAAATCTTGTTTTATCGGAAGACAGAAAGATATTGAAAGATATGATGGAGGCACGCACTCTATCCCTAAAGAAACTGATATGGCGACTTGGGTTGAATCTGCAAAAACTATTAATAATTTTGAACTTTCTTGGATGCATTATCTTGATTTCGAAAATCTTCATAAACAACAACGATCTCTAAAGCAAAGAACTCCAGAGGATTTAATAGAAAAGTTAATCTTACGCACGGATAAGTGGATATTAAGCAACTATAAACAATTGAGACCTAATTCACTAATGATTATTTTGGGAGATCACGGACGTGTTAAATTAGATTTAGAATACTCGGGGAAAATAGCCCAATGGAGAGAAGCAAGTGTTCCAATTGCAATTGTAATTAGAAAAAAATAATTATTATATAACAAGCAATGGAAGAATTAAGATGGAAGAATATAAACGCTTCACTGTATCTCTCCCTAAAGATTTATATGAAAAATTTGAGAGCTTTAGAGAGAAATTAGGAATCTCTCGTTCAGATGGCATTAGGAAAGCAATGCAAAGTTTAATGATTAGTGAAGAAAATATTCCTAAAACTTCGGGAAATGTAGTTGGGTGTATCTCAATAATAATGGGTCATGAACATTTTCAACCAAGTTCAGAAGAACATCATCATCCAGGGGAAAAAAATCATGATCAAGAGCATGATCATCAGTATGGATCCCAGCCAATTTATGCGAGCGTGCATCAGACCGATGAGATTTTAAAAAATGATATACAGCATCATTTCCACGATATAATTATTTCTACAATGCATATTCATTTAGAATTCGAAAAGTGTTTAGAAATTATTGCCGTGTCCGGATCTTACAATAGAGTAACAAAATTAAAACAAGATCTTCAAAGATTAAGAAGTATAATGTCTTTAGATTTCTTCATTATTGATAAAGAGAGTCCATAAAAGAAGAAGAAAGAATAAAAAATTCAATTTCAAAAGGTAAAACATAAGGATAAGGCGATTTGTTGTGAATTTTTTATTCCATTAGGTCGTTAATGTTGTGTGTGTAATTAGATATTGAATTTTTTAAATTATAAATTAGAACACGGTGAAAATTTTTTGATTTGACATTTTATGTGAAATAAGTTAATAATAATGCATAAATAAAAAAATAAAAGTATATATAAAAATAGAAAAAAATAAAAGAGTTATTTAGAAAATTAAAGAGTCTATTAACTTATAGATCCTTCTCTTGTACAGTTTTTCGCC
>JAGXNQ010000153.1 GCA_019894955.1 Promethearchaeota archaeon
GTCATATTCTCGTGCCATTTTTTCGGCAGTTTTTACCATTGAATCAATTTGTTCACGAAATTCTAATTCTTTCTCCTGCTCTTTTTGATCTACTTTTAGAGTCTTTATATCTTGATTTTTCGCCTCATTTGGTGCATCTTTTACTTGAATTATATGTATTGTTTCAAATTCTTTATCTTTTTCGAGCTTTTTGGCTTCTAACTCACGAATTTTTTTTTCTTTATTGTATAATTCGGTAAATTTTTTTATATGGGTTGAATAAACAGCAGCTTCTTCTATCCATCCTTTTTGTGATACAAATGTTCGTGCTTGCGTATAAAGTTCTAATATCTCCGGATATTTTGACTCAATATCTAAATTTCCCTTTTTTATCGCTTTTTTAAAAGCGATATCATATTCTCGCGCAAATTTTTCTGCTGATTTCACTAAATTATCGATTGATATTCGTGATTCTTGTTCCTGTTGTTCTGAAGAACGAACATCTTTTAATGGTGGTGACGCACTCATATCCTCTTTTTTAGTTAATTTGAGTGAATCTTCGTAAATTTTTTGTTTTTCAGCTTTATTAGCTTCAATTTCCCTAAGTTTAAGATCTTGGGAAAGCTTGTTTTTATAGAAATTTATTTGTTTTTCATATATATTGACTAGATCATTCCATCCCCTTAGTTTAACCATCTCTTTGATTGAGTCAAAAATTGTAATTACTTCAGGATAAACGGATTGTGATAAAATTGAACCTTCTCTTATTGCTTTTTTCTTTCCAAGTTCATATTCTCGCGCCAATTTCTCCGCATAATCTATTTTATTACTGATTTCTAAACGAAATTCGTCTTCTTCCTGTTTTTTTACTGAAAGCTCCTCTAATCTGAGTGTTTTTGCTTGAGCTTGCATTTCTTCGATATTTTTGGATTGTTCAATCATCTCTTCTTCTTTTCTTAAAGTATCTAATCTTTCTCTTTCTCTCTCTAGTCTAACTTGTTCTGCTTTCTCTTCAACACTAACTTTTTGCTTCTGGAGTTCGTCTATTATTTTTTTTATATTTTTAGCTTCATTCATCCAATTAATTTCTTCAAATAATATAACGCTTTCATGATATAATTTTAATGCCTCATCAAAAAGATATCCTTTCCCAAGTTCAGAAGCTTTTCCTACTAATTCAAAAGCTTGGGAAGAAATTTGAGAATCTCTTAATTTTGTCTCTTCATATAATTTTAATTTATCTGCTTTTGTCTCTTCGCTTGAAATTTCAGGAACCTTTAACTGATGAAGATATTCTGCCTTTTTATTATAACATTCTTCAATCATATTATTTAATTGTTCTTGACCACGAGTATCGTTCAAATCTTGATATATAAGAGCTATTTCATCATAAATATCAAGTGCCTTGTCAAATTCATTATTCTTAATTAAGTTATTTGCTTCCTTGATCGAAATTTCGAGTTTTTTATTTATTTCCTCAACATTTTCTTTTTCTTGGATGATTTCTTCTTCATCTACCTCAATTTCGAATTCTTTTTCCCTAAAGCGCTGTTCTTTCAATAGATGAATTTCTGAGATTTTAGTATATAAAGCATCTACTTCTTGTTTATGATTAACTTGTTCATAAAGTCCTATTGCCTGCCTTATTATCTCTATCGCGTCCTCAAAATAATACGTTTCTAATAGTGATAATGCGTGTTTAACTAATTCATATGCTTCAGTAGTAATTTCTTCTTCCATTTCATTCATATCTGAAAAAAAGGCTTCTTTAGTGGGATCAAATCCCTCATCTCCAACTTCTCTTTCTATTTTTTCATTCTCTTTTTCGTTCTCTTCATCCATCTTTATCATCTAATATATGCTTAACAAATAAAATTTCTTGATTGAATAAATGATATAATATTTACTATTGATGAACTAACTACCAACTTATCTAAAAATGAATATGTGGGTTAAAAATCAAATTTTTTCATATTTTTAACTAAGAAATCATCACAAACCTTTCCACCCTGACTTGTTAAACTCCATCCGTTGACATCCGTCTTTACTAAACCGATTTTTTCTACGGCAAATAAGATCTCTCTTACATCTTCTTCATTTTTTGTAACTCCAAAATCAACTTTTAAGCAAAATGAAATCTCATCAATTGGAACAGAATTTCCCATTTCATCTTCCATCACTCCCAATGCAGCGATAATTTGCTCTTGAATACCCATTGTTTCATCAAATTGAGAAGATACCTCACCAAGGAGCCAAGGATTCTTGTCTAACATCTTTTTTATTTCCTTTTCATTCCCACTTTTAAAAACGATTTCAAAATTTTCGCGTATCTTCTTTTTTTTTGCCATGAAAGTCACTCAAGTAAAATTCTTATGTTAGGTAATTATCTTTTATATTAAAGCAATTTCTTTTAAAAACTAAAAGAAATTAATATTTTTAATTTTAAGCAAAAAATCTATAAAAAAATCATGTGATTTAATGTCAAGAATATCTACTAATACAAATAATGATGAACCAATTGGTTCAAAACGTTTTCATTACACTCCATTAAAAACTAAACCCCGAGTTAGAAAATATTTATTATACATTGTTATTGTGATTATAGTAGTAGTAGCACTCGCAATTTTTTGGCTCTGGCCTTCTTGGTATGCTGATATTAACTTACAAACACAATTATACTCAAATAAAGCAAATGCCGATTTTATTAATGTTTATTTTTTGAATTTTTGGGGAACTAACTTCTTGTTTAACAAAACTGCGTTAATTGGAGCATTCATAGGATGCATAATTATGACAATTCCTCCTGATAAAACATTATTAACTACAATTGGAACGCGTTTAGGATTTGGAAAACCATCTTATGCTAAGAGCCTACTCTTTTGGTGGACTGCTGGGTTTGTGATCTTCTATTTTTTGGGTTTTATGTTAGATTTTAATGCAAGCACTTTTTCGTGGGTTGCTTATTTAATCGAAAGTGGAGAGATGAACTTATCACCTACAATCATATCGGATGCATTTAGTGTACTGTTTAATTCAGGGAGTAAAGATTTTATCACTATATATATTTACGGTAATATGATCTTACCTATTATCCTTTTCACGCTGTCTGTGGTAATATTCAGATTTATACTTAATATTGTCAAAAATATATATCTAAGGCGAAATGATTATTATGCACTTGCGAATATTTTCATAGCAATAGGTCTCGTATTTGGAATTTGGTTTTTTTCTACTCCAACTCAAGCATTAGATGGTATTAATTTAATTCAAATTTGGTCTATAGTTATTGGTTTTATTAGCTTTCCAATATTTGGAGCCTTAATTTACTTTTATGGAAGATCTAATTATTCTCGTGATTCAAAAAATTATATTCTAACAATACCAAAAATTAAAAGAATTGGCTCTGTAGGATTTCTTTTGATGATCATTTTAGTCATACCCTTATTCATTAGCATCGGACCAGCAATAAGCATAAATGATACTAGTGTTTGGATTGAGCAACAATGGGTCAAAAAATATCAAAGAGAAGTAGAATGGACAACAGATTGTGCTGGATTGGACATGTTTGAGGAAAGAACCATCGAAAATTTCAGTCTTTCAACAACAACTCCTGATGAAATCATGGTATCTCAAATAAGACAATACGATCAAAATTTCGCAGTCCAGTATCTAGCAGCATCAATAGGATCCACGTATGAAGGGTTAGCTGATTCAGATATCGTATATATTAACAATAAAGAGTATTGGGTAGCACCAAAGACAATTCGATTTACACAAATTACTGGAGATCCAGTTCAAAGAAGCACAGAACTATTGGATCATGTAGAAGGCTTTTTAGCCATGGACACATTTACTGGTGAACTAATTAATATTAGTCTAATATCTACATTTAATATTACTCAAAATTATCCCATCTTTTTTGGAGAAAGTGAAAGTGAAAGGTATTTACTACAAACTCTTGGAACAACCTCTCAAGAAGGTGTAATAGGAGCTTACGACTCTGATATTTTACTGGGTACTGAATGGGCCGGAAATACGACTAATTATGATCACAGGTATTCATCACAACCTGACGGAACGTTATCTGGATTAGAAAGTTTCTGGAAAAAAATCAATCTAGGGCTCATAGCATACTCAACGAGACCAGAAAATGATTACTTAATCAATCGAAATGTGAGAACAAGAGTGAAAAATATCTTACTTCCGCAATTATCCATTGATAATGATCCGTATTTAGTTTTTGATATAGAACGTGGAAGGTTATATTATGCCGTTTCAATTTATACCAATATAAATGTTGGTTCTTATGCAATGTACCCCGTTTCAAGATTTCTTGGTATTTGCCTAGTTGATGTAATTGATGGGCAAATGACTTTCTACGAAAATCCATCGTTAGACAAGATTAATGACCCAACAGCACCATTATGGAGCATTTACATGTCGAATTCAATATATGATTGGGAAATAGATTGGTTCAATGACAGTGAAATGGATTGGTTAAAAGATCAACTACGATATCCAGAGGATCTATTCGAAAAACAACTTGAAGCTAACTATATTTATCATGTGAATGACCCAAATAAATGGAAAAGCGAAATAGATTTTCATGAGCGCCCAAAAGGCGGGGATCTTTACTATATTGAATCTGATATAGGAGAAGGGGTTGAATATATAGGTTTGGACCTCGTTGAATACAAAGGAGATTCAGCAAACATACTTGCTGGAATGTATGTCGTGAGACATGGTGATAATTTTGGAGATGCTATATTTTATCATACGAGGGATTCAGGAACTAGTTATCTAGGACCCCAATCAGCAAATCAAACTTATTTAACTGAAGCTACACAAGAAATCTCTTTGATAGCGGGTGCACGAAATGGAAATATCTTACTCTATCCTATTGCAGGGTCTATATATTACTATATTCCAACTTACAGTACTTCTGGCGTCTTACAACAATTAAAGTTAGCGGGATTTATTGAAGCCCTCACTAGAAACGTTGGATACGGAGATGACGCTGGAGAGGCATATGAGAACTTAAACATAACGGGAATAATAGGTGATTCTAATCTTACATTAACATACAATTTTGATATTGAAACTTCGATTAACTATCCCGACGATCCTGGTCAATTCACAATTTCACTGCACAACACGAATAATACGTATTCCGTTACCGGTCTGGATGTCAAGGTTAACCTATCGATTTACACCTCAACTGATCTTAATGTTAACTATAGCCTACTAGTTCCTCCTTCCTTAGGACAACTTGAAAATTCAACTTATGTGTTTCTTATTGATACTGAGTCATTTACTGGAATGAATTTTACAATAATCGATACAACTCTTTTCTTTGGAGAAGGATTAGTATTGAATGGTTACTTAGTTCCGTCGAAAGGGAATGTTATAGTATACGCAAAATGGACCTTAATTGTAGATGGGGAGATAATATATCAATCTCCTGTAAGTATAATACTGGTATTACAATAATTTTTTTTTATTTTTATTTTAAAATCATAATTTTATATTATTATTCTAACTCTATATTTTATAGAAGCTAACTTTCTAAATTGAAACATATCTGAATAGACATCATGAAGGGATTATAAACTATTAATTAGAATTTGTAAAATTAGTTTTTCGGAATTTTCAATAAGATATAAAGATGAATATAATATGTCATAGATCATTTGGATTCAGACTTTAAAATCCTTTGCCACTGTTTTAAAAAAGAAGAAATATTAAAGCGTTTTTAGAAAATTATCAATTTCATCCTTTGAACACTCGTGAAATTTCTTTTCTTCTGATTTGATGAAAGCAAGTCGAGTCGTTTCTTTAACAAGTTCATCATCAATCGATTCTTTAAGAGTATTTAGTACTAATTTAATTAGATCATCAAAAAGCAAATCCTCTTTATAATTTTCAATAAGATACTCTCTTGCGTTTGCCTCTCCACTGCCAAGAGCATAAGCTTTATATGATCTATATATACCACTAGGAGATGTAGTGTAGATTTGAGTACCTGCACCATCTATAGCAATAAAGAAAAGCGCACACCCGAATGGCCTAATTCCACCGTACTGGGTATATTGTTGTTTTATATCTGCGATTGTTTTCACTAACATATTTAGCCTAACAGGTTCGTCATAAGTTAATCTAAATGATTGAGCTTGCACTCTCGCATAATTAATTAACGCACGGGAATCAGCATGTAAACCAGAAATTGCAACACCAACATGTTCATCGACTTGAAAAATTTTATCTATTGAATCAGCTTTCATTAATGTCGATGGAATCTTAATCTGAGCAGCAAGACAGACAGCATCACGAGATTTTACTGCGACGGCTAATGTTCCACGTCTTACAGCCTCTAATGCATATTCTACTTGGAATAAACGCCCTTCTGGAGAAAAAACAGTAAGAGCACGATCGTAAGTTCGACCTCCGCCTCCAAACATATCCATTCACTATTTAAATATATATTAATTTAACGATTTTCTATACTAAGTTTGAAAATAAAGCTCTCAATTTTAATTTAATGTTTATAAACTATTA
>JAGXNQ010000154.1 GCA_019894955.1 Promethearchaeota archaeon
CTGATTTCTATCGAGATTATTTTTCTCCTTTCCTCAAAGCTTATACTGAAGCCATCCGAACAGTGTTTCCAAAATCAATAATTTTTCTTACAGGTCCTATGGAAAGCGTGATGAAGGGAGAAGTAATTGAACTAGAAATTCCTCCTAATAGTGTGCATGCAGCCCACTGGTACGATGTTGCTACAACAGGTACAAAAAAAGCAATGCTTAAAGCTAATTATAATATGATTACAGGAAGTCCAGTTATCGGCAAAAATAATGTGCGCCAAATGTTCATTTCGCAGTTAGAAAATATTACAGATTATTCTAATTCTTTTTTTGGGGGCATTCCTACCTTAATTGAGGAATTTGGATTACCATTTGATCTAAATAATAAAGAAGCTTACGAAAAATTAAAAACTGAACCGAAAGAAGCTTGGAATACGCATATCGAAGCATTAAATAATTATTATAATGCAATGGATGCTAATTTATTACACGCATTACAATGGAATTATACCCCAGATAATACCAATGAATGGGGGGATTTGTGGAATTTAGAAGATTTATCAATTTATAGTCTAGATCAAAGAGTTAACCCAGAGGATATTAATAGTGGTGGAAGAGCAATTAAGGGTTTTTGTCGCCCACATTTCGTTCGATGTACAGGTATTCCAAAAAAAATGGATTTTCAAATGGAGGAAGGTATCTTTTACTTTGAATTTGAAGGTGATGCTTCTATAAATGGCTCAACAATTCTTTATATTCCCAAAATCCATTTTCCAAATGGTTATAACATTAAGGTATCAGAGGGTGAAATTCAAAAAGATGAAAAAAATCAAATAGTATCTATATTCATTAAAGAAAATGGGATTCATACATTAAAAATAACAAAAGTTTGAATTTTTCTTTAGTAAATCGCACATTATTTAATCCCAATTTATATTATCATAATTCATTTGTGTGACTTCGCCAAGTCCCTGTAATATACTACTTGTACCTTCTTTTTTATAGACTTCCATCAATTCATCCATTGATGTCATTCTTCCATTTTTAGCGGATAGATATGCCAGGAGAACTACCGCAACACCTTGCCTTGCTTCTTCTGGTGTAAAATCTGGTTTCTTATCTTCTAAAATACATTTAGCAAAATATGCGTCTTCATGACCCATTGAGATTTTATAATAATCAGGAAATGGACCATGTTCAATTTTAGGGCTATAAAATTCTCCCTTTACTTCAGCATCAGGATGTGAGGAAAATACTCTAACAGGGTTCTCATAGTCGTGATCTTCAAAAATTGTACCTTTTGTTCCATGTAATTCTGTTTTATTTGTAAGGGGATGCTTTGTACTTGAAGAAATATCTACTGTCACAATAGCTCCACATTTATAGCGTAATAAAACTATAGCAGTATCTTCTCCTTTATCAGGATGGGATTTCGCAGTCTTACTTAACCAACATTGAGCCGAATCTACTTCACCAAGAAACCAATTAAGCATAGTAAATTTATGAACCCCTTGATCTGAAACAACACCACCACCACCTTTTTTGTAAGTAAAACTCCAATCATCATTATCAAAAAACTGTGAACGAGCATAGGCACCTTCATAGGTTCGACCAAGAAATACATCTCCAATTAATCCACGCTCGATAGCATCTTTAATAAATTGATGAGCTGGTAAGAATCGATGGTTTTCTGCTATCATAAATTTTATACCAGCTTTTTTCGTAGCAGCTATCATCTCATCACATTCTTCAAGCGTTGTCGCCATCGGTTTTTCACATATGATATGTTTTCCAGCTTCTGCTACGGCAACTACAATGTCTTTGTGCAGATAATGTGGTACTAAAACCATGACTGCATCAATATCACTTTTTAAAAAGTTGTCTAAGTTCGAATAGGGTTCTAATTTTGAAAATTTAGCTGCTTTTGCTAACTTCTTTTCATTGATATCGTAACCAGAAATAAATTTTATTTGCGGATTGTTTTTGGAACCTAATTTATGGTATCGCCAAACAGAAGAACCTGCTCCTATTATTCCAAACTTTACAAAATCACTCATTCTATTATCCTCCAATAATTTTTCTTTGATTTATCTTAATAAATTTTATTGTTTTGTTGTAAAATATTTATTTCACAAAAATGTTCTTATCTAAACTTGAGAGCCTCTCACATCCATTACTTGTTATTCTGTAACAGTCTTCAATTCCCACTAACCCTTGATTTTTGAAATTCTGCCAGACCTCAATATCAAGAACCATATTCTCTTCAAAAGGTTGATCTAATTTTTTCATTGGGCTAAATAAATGTGTTTCTTCGCATTCTAAACCGATGCTGTGCCCAGTTATAAAAGCTCTCCCCCTCTTAACTAGAGATTTATTAAATTTATTTGCATCAATATATAATTCTTTCATATTTAAACCGGGGTGAATGTTTTGTTCACAGTACTCTTGAACTTTTATCATCCTATTCATAACTTCCCCTGCTCCATCAGGTATTTGTCCTATCACTAACTCTCGACTCAGGTCTGAAACATATCCCTTCCATATAGTTCCTATATCAAATCTATTAAGATCTCCTGATTTCAGAGTAGTTCCTACTCCTGGAGCTTCAGGATCAGATGGTCCCAAATTCATTGTTAAATGATCCCATCCTTCTGCACCCTCATTAACGATAGTCCTCCGAGCAATTTGTAATAATTCGATATCAGTAATTCCTTCATAAGATGCTTCAATCATGTTCATTATAGCTTTTTCAGAAATTTCTGTTGATTTTCTAATTCTTTTAACTTCTTCTTCAGATTTGATTAAACGCATATCTAAAAAAGCTTGATCACCATTCACAAATGTTGCGCTTGGAAATTTATTCCTCAGATATTCAGATTGATAAGAAGGCATAAGAGATTCATATCCTATCTTACTATTTGATAAACCCCATTCTTCAATCTTATCAGATACTGATACCATAGCACCTTTAGGAGAACCTATTCCATGAATATCACTTACCCATGAGAATTTATCTGCACTACGAAAAGTAATCCACATTATTAAACTTTCTTCACCGTCACTTCGAACTAAAGACAAACTTGGGTATTGATTATATAAAACATATAAAATAGGATTTGGAGCTACGTGTAATGTTGGTAAACCAGTTAAATAGAAAACATTTACAGGAGTAGATGCAATTAACACATCTAAATCATGCTTCTCTAAAATTTTACGTGTTCTTTCTTTATTAAAACCAATTGGTTCCATTTCATATCACACCAGAATAATTTTTTATATTATAATATCAAAATACTTATTTTCAATATTTACAAATATTTGCAAGTGAAAAAAATGATTAATTTCCAACAAAAATTCGCTAATCAATATCCATGAAGATATCTAATTTCTGAAGTGAATCCATATCGCCTTTAGTTTTAAGTTCTCCTTCCATAAAGGCTTCCATTGGATCTACTTCGCCGGTAGCAATACCCACAAAAAGATCAGAGTTTACTTCTAAACCCATTTCTGCGTTTTCATCAAATCCTTCCTCTAATCTTGCTGTTTTATTTTCAAAAATCATTTTTATTTTATAATTTAAGTCTGAAAATTCGAATTGCATCGTCTTATTAAATCCTTCAAATTCATCCGCAACATCTTTATCATCAAGTGTTTTCACCCATTTATTTAAAGCTTCTTTAACTTCTTCATGAGTCGCCAATAAAATACACCTCTTTTCTTTTAGTTTTTAATAATTAAATTTATTTTTTGTATTGAAATTATTTTGATTTTCTTCTTTATATATTTTTATCAACATATTTTTACTAAAATTCAGATTCTTCTGGAATAACTAGATTTTCCCCTTTTTTTTAAGCATTTCTAATACATCTTGGGGGTATTTGGCTTTAAACCAAGGCATGCTTGAATACCAATGGCTTAATATTTCAACCATCAACGATGGTTTATTCTTATTTTCATTATTTTTGTTAAAATATACTCTTCGGTATTTCTCTGCATATTTCCAACCGCTTAATTTCCTTCCTGCTAATCTTGTTTTTGGTTTATATATCCTTTTAGCATAATTTATAAACCAAAATTGTGTTTTATGACAAGCAAGTAATTGATCGGTTAAAGAAAAATCCTCCTTTTTAAAACCGAAGAAAAAATTTGGGTTTAACGTCGAATAAAAATAAAGAATTGGTGTAAAATCGATTATGTTGTTATAAATACAGTAATATATTGCCTTACCCGTATTAACATGATCCATATGATAATAGGATGTATAAATTGCTTCTGGCGCGAAAATTATATCTGGTTTTTCCTTCTTTAAATATTCAGCAATTTTATTTACAAATTCTTTAGTAAAATCTACTAAACCATCAACATAACCAAAAAAGTGAATATTTTCTGGAGGTATTCCGTGAATGCTTTGAGCATTGTATAATTCTCGAGTTCTAACTTCTGCAAGAAAATCACCTTTAAACTTATCATATTGAGCACCAGCGAGTCCATATTCACCTTTTGTGGTTGAAGCGATCTTAATTATGTGCTTCTTTTTACTTTTTGTTGCAAGGTAATGAATGAGATGACCACAATTTAGCTCTAAATCATCCGGATGTGGTTGAAAAAATATTATTTTTGCCATTTTTCTAACCTTATTTTATAGCTTCTAACTTTTCTTGTCTTTTCGCTAACAGAAACGAGCTTAATAAGATTAAAGAAACACCAATACCCACATATATGATAGGAAAGATTGTTGGAGGTGTTAGTGTAAAAACAAAAAAATATACTATTACGGGTGTAATTTGTATAGGTACTTGCTGAATAGGAATCATTCTACTAGCGTTAGCTACTTGGAATGATTGTTGAATTTTCATAATCCCAAAGATACTTCCTCCAATTAATATTACGGTACATGCTATAAATAAGAATATCTCGCCTAAAGTGGCGGTTCCTCCAAAAATGTGAGAGATAACAGCCATTAATGGGGCAATCCAAAAATTAGTTAATGAAAATTGGAATCCTGAGGATATTGCTAATAATATTCCTTTTAATTTTTCAATTTTTCTTTGTAAAATCTCACATATGAATGAACCTAGAAATAAAGCAATTGTAAATATAGTCATATTAATTACAAGATCAAAAGCTAGTATGTCTATACTCTCAATATCTATGCTTAATTCAGAAAGACCTAATAGAAAGATTGCAAATATCATTATAATAATTCCGATAATTTCTACCTTTTTTAAAGTCTCACCAACAATTTTAACAGATCCTATAGCGAGAAAAATTAAACCGAATGCCATCAAACCTGGTATTAACGCGGGACCTATATAAATTTGAGCGATCATAAAAAATACGGAACCTATGATTAGTTCCATTAGTAACCCGGTAATCCATAGGGGTTTTTTCACTAAACTTCTAAAAAATTTTGCTTCTTCAGATACTTCATTGACAACTTTTTTTTGTAAAACTAAACCTATATTATTTATGCTTCCAGCTATTATTGCTAAAAAAACTCCTGTTATATACCCTTCCATTTTATCATAACACTTCTTTTATCTTTTTAGTAAAAAATAAAATAAATATATTGATAAAATATCTGTTTTAGTATATATAAAGCTTTTAACATTCTTTGGAGATTGTCGTAGATCTAACTATTTGTTAAATTAGAGAGAAAATTACATTTTCATCATTTTAATCCCAATATTTTTCTTCCTTGAGAGGGATCAGCAACCTCACGACCCATTTCCTTACTAATACGTACCATTCTTGCTACGATTTGAGCGTTATTTTCTGCAGGTACACTTTTTTTAATAAAAGGGTAATCTTCTGTTCCCACTCGAACATTACCGCCATGAGATATAGCTAATGTTGCAATTTTGGTTTGATTTTCACCCATTATACTTACTGTATGCATGCATTGGGGAGGCATATATTTTAAGCGATGCAAATATTCGTCTGCAGTGGGAGGAGACCATGTCCCTCCTGGCCAGTTGAAGAACAATGTTAATACGTGAGGTGGTTCTAACAAATCCTTATTAATTAAATAATTCAGGTTCCAATATGACCCTGTATTCCAAACTTCCCATTCAGGCTTAATTCTACTCTCCTTACATTTTATGCAGTATTCTTCAAGTTCGTCTAAAGTATGAAGCCGGTTTACACGGATCTGCGTGAAATGCTCATCATGATGATTAAGAATAATTGATAGCATATCCGGTTTCGCTTCAAAATCCCCTTTCCGATCTGGTATGATATCACTTGACATTCCTCCTTGAATAATGACATCGCATTGTTCTCTTATTCTATTTACTGTTTCAACTTCTTGCCCCCTTGGAAGATGAACGTGGGCTATAGTTGCTCCAGCTTCATAACATTCTACAACATCTTTAACTAAATCATCCAAATTTTCTGCCCAGTTCTTAACTTCGGGATAAATCCACGAGTTAGCTGTCGTAGCTGTCAGGATCATTTTATTGTTTTCTAACATTTTCTTTGATTCTCCATCTATTCATGTTGAAA